>CAZYAH010000113.1:0-6700 GCA_964645595.1 uncultured Alicyclobacillaceae bacterium
CCGGATGATGGCCGCCAGTACCTTGGCGATGGTGAACTCGTCGCCGAACAGTGCGGGATCATCCGCCAGGATTGCTTCGTCCGCGCCCATCGCCAACGCGGTGCGCAGCGCCTCTTCAGTGCGGGACGGACCGACGGAGATGACCGTGACTTCGCCCCCGAATTGTTCCTTGAGGCGAATGGCTTCCTCCACCGCGTATTCGTCGTACGGGTTGATGACGAATTTTACTCCATCCTCTTTGATGGAACCGTTTTCAAGAACGATGCGCTCTTCCGTGTCAAACGTTTGCTTCAGACAGACAAGAATGTTCACGAAACGCACTCCTCTCCAGACGCTTCAGTTTCGACTCGGCACAGCCCGTGGAGCAAGACGTCCACCACGTCGTCCGCCAGCGACGCCAAGTCGTACTTTCCACCGGGCAGCACCCAGGCCGTCACGGTTTCATCCATCGTCCCGAAAATCATTCGGCGGGCAATTCGCCGATTGACGTCCGGGCGAAACAGTCCCTCTTCAATCCCCTGCTCGACGATGGCGTCCAGCATGTTGTAAAAAGGCTTCAGAATGTCGCCAATTTGCCGACGAATGTTGGCATCCACTTGCCGCAAATGGACCTGCGTCACCATCGCGAGCTTCGGGTTGGAGCCGAGTTCCTGAAAGTAGAGGGTTACGAGTGCACGCAGTTTATCCGCAGCCGTTGTCGCGCTCGCCAACCGGATGGCGCTCTGCTCGACGATTCGGCCAATCGCTCGGCGTAACAGCGAGATCAGGAGGTCCTCTTTGTTCTTGAAGTAGAGGTAGACCGTCCCGTCCGCCACCCCGGCTGCCTTGGCAATCCGGGAAATCTGCGAATGGTGGTACCCGGACTCCGCCATGACTTGCACAGCTGCATCGAGGATGGCCTCGTACTTCGCTTCGTCGCGTCGACCTGCGATGCCTCTCCCCTCCTCTCTCCTGAATGAATTGTCATTCATTATTTGTGGCTATTCTATACTTTGCTCATAATTCTGTCAATGAGCTCTTGCGTTCCGCAAGAAAAACGGCCACTCGGTGCGAGTGGCCGTTGATCTGGAACCGATTTGCACCAATTTACGCCTCAGGCGGCAAGCCCAGCGCTTCTCGAATTTTCGGCTCCACCTTCTGAAAGCCTTTGTCTCCCGCGGCGCGGAACTTCAGCGTACCGTCCTTGCCGAACAGGAAAAACGCGGGAACGTACTCGTTTTCAAAGCGGTTCGCAATGGCGTGACGGTGATCCAAACCCACGGGCTGGCGGATGTTGTATTCTTCGACGTCCTGCTTCACGCGCTCGACGTTTGTATCCTCTTCATACCGAGGCATGTGGAGGGCCACTACTTGCAGCCCTTCCGGCGCATACTTGTCCTTGATTCGAATCACGTCTGCCATGGTTTCGTGGCAGATGTGGCACGAAACAGCCCAAAAGTGGATCAGCGTCACCTTGCCTTCTTCGAGCTTCGGAATTCCGTCCGAATTCCACCACTCGGTCGCGCCTTCCAAGGAAGGCATAGGAGTCCCTAGACGCATCGGCATCGATACGTCACCTCCTCTGGATGTGAATGGATGTGAAATCATCTCGATCCATACTCAGGGTATGGAAAGACACCCGCCGCCCAAGTCACAGGCCAACGGGTGTCTCCACTCAGACCCTTAGACTTCCAGCAGTTTGTCGCCAGGCTTCCAGTTCGCCGGGCACATACCGCCGGCTTGCAGCGCTTCCAGGACGCGCAGTGTCTCGTCGACGCTGCGGCCAATGTTCATGTCGTGTACAACCTGGTAGCGGAGAATTCCCTCTGGGTCGATGATGAACAGACCGCGCAGGGATACTCCTTCGCTCTCGACGAGGACGTCGTACTTGCGGGCGACTTCCTTGGTGAAGTCCGCCGCGAGCGGATAATCCAGGCCGCCGAGACCGTTTTTCTCCCGCGGAGTTTCAATCCACGCCTTGTGGCTATGTACCGAGTCGCAGCTCACGCCGAGCACTTCGGCATCGAGATCCTTGAACTCCTGCAGACGGTCGTTCATGGCGATAATCTCCGTCGGGCACACGAACGTGAAGTCCGCTGGGTAGAAGAACAGCACCAGCCACTTGCCACGATAGTCAGACAGCTTCACGCGCTCGGAAAGCGTCTTCATGTTTTTGGTGCTGAGCATATCGAAGTCTGGAGCTGGTTGTCCTACTAACGGCATACGGAACCCTCCTCAGCTTGGTCAGTGTTGGCTGAATTACACATCTTGGATTATACTATTGGGTACATGGACTTTCAAATCTCTCCGCTCCCGCCGCGACGCGCCGGCAATCACTGCATTTCGCTGCACTCGCCGGGGCCGAGAGTATGACAAGTTCGGAAAGGATGACATCCTTATGGACCTCATGCAGACGTCGGAAGAGTGGACCAAGTCGCACTTCGTCGTCAATGATCTGCTGTCGGAACTTCTGAACCAAATTCGCAACCTTGGGTACAATCCCAGTTACCACATTTCTTACGATCACGCGGAATGCCATTTGCTCGTCGACGAAGACTTGCTCAAAAAACACCCGGAACTCGCCGACACGTATCAGCGGTACCTGGAGGCGTGTGCCAGACGAGACGAAGCCGTCCGCTCCATTCAGAAACTCCCAAAAATCGACTTAGGTTTTTGACAAATGACTACAGGACAGCGCAGAAATTCCCGCACTGTCCTGTCTTTTGTTTTCGTCCCGGAACTATATTCCCGTGACCTGTTGAACTGGAACTTCGTCGTGCAGCACGTCCGCCAGCGTAATGGAGTCCAATGCTTTGGTCACCGCGTTCATCACCCGGAGCCACACGCTGCGCGTATGGCACACCGAGATGCGGTCACAAAACACGTCCGCGTCCGCCAATTCTTCGCTGATACAGCCGATGGGAGCCAGGGATCCTTCCAGCAGCCGGACAAGCGAGCCTATCGTGATCTCGGAAGCCGGTCGGCTCAACATATATCCGCCGTTTACCCCGCGAATGCTCTTGACAAAACCCGCCCTGCGCAACTTGGCTACAATTTGGTCCAGAAACTGTTCCGGGATCCCCTCTGATTCCGCAATGGTTGACAGGGGAACTGGCTTGTCTTGACCAGCCATCAGAGCAATTGCGACCATCGCCCGTAACCCGTATTCCGTTTTCTTCGATACTTTCACGGGTCATCCCTCCCCTTTCTTCAGTGTCCCGGAACTCGCTTCAGGGCTCAAAAGTCAATCCAAATCTCGCCGTCCCTGACTTCCACGTCGTACGTCTGCAGAGGATAGACACACGGGAACGCGACCGCTGCCCCGGTGCGAATGTCAAACTTGCCGCCGTGCTTGGGGCAGGCGATGATGTGGCCGTCCAAGCGCCCCATGGAGAGCGACTCGCTTGCGTGAGTACAGGTGTCCGACGTCGCGTAGAACCCGTCTTCCGCGTGGTACAGCGCAATCGGTTCGTCCTCCACGTCGACGAACTTCACTTCGCCAACCGGGATCTCGTCAACGCGCCCTACTTTGATCCAGGCCATAATGTCACACCCTTTGTCGTGCCAAGCTTATCCAATGGATCCTTCCATCTCGAACTTGATCAGTCGGTTCATCTCAACTGCGTACTCCATCGGCAACTCGCGCGTAAAGGGTTCAATGAAGCCCATGACAATCATCCGGGTTGCATCCTCTTCCGAAATGCCGCGGCTCATCAGGTAGAACAGCTGTTCTTCGCTGACCTTGGACACGCTCGCCTCGTGCTCCAGCGTCACATCCTCGTTCATAATCTCGTTGTACGGAATCGTGTCGGACGTGGAGTCGTCGTCGAGAATCAGCGTGTCGCACTTGATGTTGGCTTTCGCTCCGCGCGCGTTCGGTCCAAAGCTCGCCAGTCCCCGGTAGGTCGTCTTGCCACCGTGCTTGCTGATGGACTTGGAGACCACCGTCGACGACGTGTTCGGCGCATTGTGGACCACTTTCGCCCCCGCGTCCTGGTGCTGGCCGCGACCCCCGACGGCAATCGAGAGGACCATCGCCTTGGCGCCTTCTCCCTGCATGTAGACCGACGGATACTTCATCGTCAATTTCGATCCGATGTTTCCGTCCACCCATTCCATGGTCGCATCCTTGTACGCTACGGCGCGTTTCGTCACCAGGTTGTAGATGTTTGGCGCCCAGTTCTGGATGGTGGTGTAGCGGCACACGGCGCGGTCTTTGACAATAATCTCGACGACGGCGCTGTGCAGCGAGTTGGTGCTGTAAATCGGTGCGGTGCAACCTTCGACGTAGTGCACCTGGCTGTCCTCGTCGCAGATGATGAGCGTGCGCTCAAACTGCCCCATGTTCTCCGAGTTAATGCGGAAGTACGCCTGCAGCGGAATATCACACTTTACGCCTTTCGGGACGTAAATGAAACTGCCACCGCTCCAGACGGCGCTGTTCAACGCGGCAAACTTGTTGTCCTCGGGCGGAACAACCGTCCCAAAGTACTCCTTGAACAACTCCGGATAGTCGCGCAGCGCGGAGTCGGTGTCCGTGAAGATAATCCCCAGCTTTTCCAGGTCCGCGCGCATCGAGTGGTAGACAACTTCCGATTCGTACTGCGCGGAAACGCCGGCGAGGAATTTCTGTTCCGCTTCCGGAATGCCGAGCCGGTCAAAGGTGTTCTTGATCTCCTGCGGCACTTCGTCCCACGTCTTGCCCTTTTTCTCAGCCGGTTTGACGTAGTATGTGATGTCGTCAAAATCGAGTTCGGACAAGTCGCCGCCCCAGTTCGGCATCGGCTTTTGGTAAAAGACCTCGAGCGACCGGAGGCGGAAATCGGTCATCCAACCGGGCTCGTTTTTCATCATCGAAATTTCTTCCACAACTTTGCGCGACAATCCCTTTTGAAACTTCACCACAGAGACGTCTTTATCCCGAAAACCGTACTGGTACTCTTCAATTTCGGGCAATGGCTTTGACATGGTCCATTCGACCTCCTTGTTTACATGAACTCACCGGATTCACCTTCACTCCGTAGAGGCCGCCGTCAACCCTGCCGAGAGGACTCCTTGTCGTCCGATGCGGCACCTTCCGTTCCCTTCTCAAGCGCTTGCCACGCCAGCGTGGCACATTTGATCCGAGCCGGGAACTTGGAGACGCCCTGCAGGGCTTCCAGTTCTCCGAGCCGATCCGGATCTGCTTGCTCTCCCCGCATCATGGAGCGAAATTCCTTGGCCAGGTCGAGAGCCTCCTGAACCGACAACCCCTTGATGGCTTCCGTCATCATCGACGCGGAAGCCATGGAGATGGAGCAGCCAGATCCGGTAAACCGAACGTCCTTGACAACGCCGTCTTCCACCTTCAGACGAAGCGAAATCTCGTCGCCGCAGGTGGGATTTTTCAGGTCGACTTTCACCGCTCCCTCAAGTTCGCCCTGATTTCTCGGCCGCTGGTAGTGATCCATGATGACTTGACGGTATAAATCATCCAATTGCATGTTGGAAAAACTCCTTTGCTGTCTGGAGACCTCGGACGAGCGCGTCGATGTCCGCCTCTGTGTTGTACAGGTAGAAACTTGCCCGCGCCGTCGCCGGGACGTTGAGCCACCTCATCAGAGGCTGCGCACAGTGGTGACCCGCCCGAATGGCGACTCCCTGTGAGTCGAGCACCGTCGACACATCGTGGGGGTGAATGGACAACAGGTTGAACGTGACCAGCCCCACACGATTGCGGCTGTCACTAGGGCCGTAGATGGTGACGCCTTCAATCCGGCTCAGTTTTTCAAGCGCGTAGGCCGTGAGTTTGTGATCGTGATCGCGCACGGCTTCCATCCCGACTTCCGTCAAGTAGTCGACCGCAGCGGCGAGCCCGATGGCCCCGGCGATGATGGGCGTGCCCCCTTCAAATTTCCACGGCGTGTCTTTCCACGTGGAATCGTACAGTTCGACCACGTCAATCATCTCGCCGCCAAAGTAGGTGGGCTCCATCGCGTCGAGCCACTTGCGCTTGCCGTACAGCACGCCGACACCGGTCGGCCCCAACATCTTGTGGCCCGAGAACGCCAGAAAATCGCAGTCGAGTTCCTGGACGTCCACGGGCATGTGCGGGACGCTCTGGGCGCCGTCAACCACCATCACGGCGCCGACGGAATGAGCGATGGACGCAATTTCTTTGACTGGGTTGATGGTCCCAAGCACGTTTGACGCGTGGGCAAGGGCGACCAACTTGGTGTTTGACGTTACCGTCTTGCGCACGTCATCGAGCGATATGGTGCCGTCCTCCTGCAAGGGCAAGTACTTCAGCACCGCACCGGTCGCTTTGGCCGCCTGCTGCCAAGGCACGAGGTTGGCGTGGTGCTCCGCCGGCGAGAGGACGATTTCGTCCCCTTCCTTGAGAAATTGACGGGCGTATCCGTACGCGACCATGTTGATACTCTCGGTTGTGCCGCGCGTAAAGATCACCTGCTCCGCAGACGGCGCATTGATGAACCGCGCGACTTTCTCGCGCGCCAGCTCATACGCTTCCGTCGCCCGGGATCCCAGCGTGTGCACACCCCGATGCACATTCGAATGGTTCGTCTCGTAGTATTCTTTGAGTGCATCAATGACCTGGCGCGGCTTTTGTGAACTTGCCGCGCTGTCCAGGTACACGAGCGGATGCCCGTTGATCTCTTGCTGCAGAATGGGAAAATCCCGACGAATCTCTTGCACGTTCATCAGGCCAACTCCCTGTCAA
>CAZYAH010000114.1:0-6699 GCA_964645595.1 uncultured Alicyclobacillaceae bacterium
GACGCGGTCCGCTTCTACTTCCTGTCCAACACCCAGCCGTGGAATTCGCAGCGCTTCTACCACCGCGCCGTGGCCGAGAGCAAGAGCAAGTTTATCGACCTCTTGCAGAACGTGCACGCGTTCTACGCGCTGTACGCAAACATCGACGGGTTCAATCCGGGCGAGCACAATGTGCCGGTGGCCGAGCGCCCGCTTATGGACCGCTGGATGATCTCAAGGCTGCACGAAACCATTGCCAAGGTCGACACCGCCCTGGAGCAGTACGACGCGACGTCCGCTGCGCGGATGTTGCAGTCCCTCGTGAACGAACTGTCGACTTGGTACGTCCGCCGCAACCGCGAACGGTTCTGGGCACCCGGCATGGAGACGGACAAAGTCGCAGCGTACCTGACGCTCTACGAAGCGCTGTCCACCATCGCCCGTCTGATTGCGCCGCTGACGCCGTTCATCGCGGAAGAGCTGTACCAGAACTTGGTCCGCTCCGCAGACAGCCAAGCGCCGGTGAGCGTCCACTTGTGCGATTTCCCGGCGGCTGACGCGTCCCTGATTGACGAGGCACTGCTTGCCGAGATGGACGAAGTGCTGCACGTTGTGGAATCCGGCCGTCACCTGCGCAACGAGGCGAAGATCAAGACGCGGCAACCGCTGTCCGTCCTCTACCTGTCTGAAGACAAGAAATCCGTTCTCGAGAAGTTCGCCGACATCATCGCGGATGAACTGAATGTCAAGGAAGTGCGCTTCGTCTCCTTGCAAGACGTAGCCACGCCGGAGCTCTATCTGAACCTCAAAGCAGTCGGACAGTCGTACGGAAAACTGGTGCCTGTCCTGAACCAGGCGGCGAAACAGGCTTCTCCGGAGCTCATTGCCGCGTTCCAGAAGAACGGCGAGGTCGAGCTCGAAGGGCAAGTGATTACGCGCGAACACGCGGAAGTCCGGTACCAGCCGAAGTTCAACGGCCTGATTGAGGTCTCGCAGCGCGGGTTTGTCGGGCTGAATACCGAGTTGACGCCAGAACTCGTAGAAGAAGGCTACGTCCGCGAGCTGATCTCGAAAATGCAGATGATGCGCAAAGAGGTCGACTACAACGTCACCGACCACGTGACGTTCTACGTCACGGGCGACGCGGAGTTGCTCGACATCCTGAAGCGCAACGAATCCCACATCCGCGAGACTGTGCTCGTCAAGGCGTTTGAATACGGCACGGGCGAAGGAGATCTGACGAAGGACTGGGACGTCAACGGCAAGCCGCTGACGCTCACCGTAAAGGGATAACGACCTGAAAAGGAAAATGACTGGCGCAATAGGCCGCAGCCCTAAATGGCTGCGGCTGTTTTGTGTCCTGCTTCGGGTAAAGGCTCCAAACCTCCGAGAAGTCGTTGCAACTGTCCATTCCATCATCGGCTTTTCCAACATTAAATAGAATACGTGAGGAGGTTGGGGTCGTGGCGCCCAGGGAAGCAGAGCACAGGTCGAATATCTTCGCAACCGAAGTTCATGCTACCCAGCTGCTCCTGATAGCGCAGGTGCTCGGCATCACGGGGGGAATCGTTGGGTTCATCGGCTTGACCATGGCATACCGTGCCTTGACCAGCCAACGGGGATCCTCGGGGAACGGTGTCGCGACGCGCATATCCACAAAGGAGTGACCTGCTTCTGCGCGATGCCTCGTTCTATCTTCTTACGCAATCTTTGGACCGTGAAAAAACCTCTGCCCGACGACTGGGCAGAGGTTTTGCATGCAGTTTGATCTTGAATAGCCCGTTACGGAGCCATCTTCGGACTTGCGGATGCGGATACTGTAGACACTTGCGACTTCCGCTGTCTGCGCGACTTGAGGAAGTGCAGCAGTTCGTACATCGCAGGCACAATCACTAGGGTGAGCAGTGTCGCGACGGTCAGACCGCCGATGACCACCACCGCCAGTCCTTTGGACACCAGGCTTCCTTCCTCCGTCTTGCCGAAGACGAGCGGCAGCATCGCACAGATGGTCGCGATGGCCGTCATCAGGATGGGCCGCATACGCGTAGCGGCTGCGTCCACGAGCGCCTCGCGGATGATCATGTGCTGCTCGTTCTGCTTCACCTTGTCGATTAGGACGATGGCGTTTGTCACCACGATACCAATCAACATCAACGCGCCAATCAGCGACGTCGGGTCGACCGGCACTTGGGAGATCATCAGTCCCAGGATGCCGCCAATCGCCGCAAGCGGAAGCGAGAACAGAATCGCGAGCGGTGCGCGCAAGCTCTTGAAGGTAAGCACCATGATCAGGTACACAATCCCAATCGCCACCAACATCGTCTTGAACAGGTCTGAGAACTGGTTGGCCTGATCCGTAGACGCTCCGCCAGTGTTCATGGTGACGCCGCTCGGCAACTTGAGGTCACGCGTTTGCATCTGGATGTCTGCCGTTACAGCCGACAGCTTCTTCGGATCCACGACAACGTTGACCTGGACGAATTCATCCCCGTCTTTCCGCAACAGCGTTCCAGGCTTCTCAACTTTGGTGATGGTCGCCACGGAGCTCAGGGGTACAACGCCCGTCTTGGTCGCAATCTGGATCTTCTTCAGGTCGTCCAGCGACTTCGGCGAGACGGTGCTGTCGAGGACCACTGTGGTGTTCTGGTCGTCGAGCTTCATCGTGCCAATGGGCACCTGGTTCAACACCGAACGCAACTGCGTCGCGATTTCCTGGGCATTGGCGACGGACGGTTTCACCTTGATCTCGTACGACGGCTTGATGTCCTGTTGGTTGGAAGTCACCTTGGTCACACCGTCAATGCCCTTGACGGCGTTCATCACCTGCGTGGACGCTTTGTACAGGTCGTCCGCGTTGTTTCCGTACAGGTCGATATTGATGGTGTTCCCGCCACCAAATCCGCTCGGCGCGTAAACCGACAGCGTAGCGTTCGGAAACTCCGACTTGTGCTCCTGAACGTGCTTGATGAACGATTCCGCGTCGGCCCCGTCCTTCATGATGATGTCGAACGTCGCCAGCGTCGGGGATTTCAGCGCGCCGTATTTCGCGTCGTCCGCGCTGTTGCCAATCATGAGCAGCGTGTCCTTCGCCTCTGGCTGAGCGGTAATGATTTTCTCGAGTCGTTCCGCGCCGGCTTTCACTTCGTCGAGCGGCGTGGAGGTCGGGTAGTTCAGCGTTGCCTCGACGTAAGAACTGTCGGAACTGTCAATCGCGCCCTTAGGCATCGCAACGTACGTTCCAATGGAGCCGACAAAGAGCAGCGCCGCCAAAGTGAGCGGCAGCCACTTGTGAGCCAGGTTCCACCGGATAAACCGCATGAACCGTTCAGGCCGCCTGTGCTCACGCAACTTGGCATTCTTCAGCATGCCCATGCTCATGAGCGGCACCACAGCCAAAGCCACGAGCAGGGAGGAAAGCAGCGAGTACACAATCGTGAGCGCGAATGGCAACATCAGCTGCTGCAACGCCCCCTGAATCAACCCCATCGGCAGGAACACCGCGATGGTGGTCAGCGTCGACGAGGTAATGGCAGTGGCCACTTCCTTCGTTCCCTGAATCAGCGTTTCCTTGCTGTAGCCTTCAATCTGGGACTTGCGGTAGATATTCTCAATCACCACGATGCTGTCGTCCACGAGGCGTCCAACAGCGACCGCAACGGCGCCCAGCGTGATGATGTTCAAGGTAATGCCCGACTCAGACAGCAGGAACAACGTCAATCCCAGCGACAGCGGAATGCTGACGATGGTAATCAGCGTCATTCGCACGCTGCGCAGGAACAGCAAGATGACGATGGTGGCAAACAGCGCTCCCGTCAAGACTTCTCGCATCATGCCGTTGACCGAGTTGAGCACCATGGTCGCCGTCGCGAACGGCACTTCCACGTGCACCTTGGGGCCGTATTCGGACGACAGCTGCTCGGCAACTTTTTTCACGTCCTCGCCGACCGCCACAGCGTTCGCGTCTGGCGTCTTCGAGACAATCACCAGAACGGCCGATTTGCCGTTGACGTGGGTGATGTTCTGACTCGACGGTTGCAGGTCGATGCTCGCAATGTCGCCGAGTTTCACGCCGGGAACCACGTTCAGGCTGCGCAGCGCAGACAGGCTGTCCACCTTGCC
The DNA here is from genome assembly GCA_964645595.1 of uncultured Alicyclobacillaceae bacterium. Classification (GTDB taxonomy): domain Bacteria; phylum Bacillota; class Bacilli; order Alicyclobacillales; family Alicyclobacillaceae; genus Alicyclobacillus_A. The sequence goes on from CAZYAH010000114.1 coordinate 4,099, forward strand.
GATGACGCGGATGCTGCTTGCGTCGCCTGCGATGTCCTTTTCACCTACGGCAGCTGTCAGGTTCTGGCCCTGCAGGACGCCCATAACGGACTGCAGCGGCAGCTTGTACTGTGCCATTTTGTCCTTGTCGAGGTGCACAACCACCTGGTTCGGGTTGTCCCCGTACACCATGGCGGCGGAAACTCCTTCAATGTCCTGGAACGCCGGAATGATCTTCTTGCGAACCAGGTTCAGATTCTGGTCGTTGATCCCGTCCTGGAACGTGACGGCCACGTCTGCCACCGGAATCTGCGAAGTGTTGAGCTGGACGATGTTCGGCTTCGACACGCCTTCCGGCAGCGTCACGTTGCTCAGCGCGTCCTGGACGTCCAGCTTTGCATCTTTCATCTTTGTCTTTGTGTCGAACATGATGTTCACAGACGTGTAGCCGTCTGCAGACGTCGACATCACGGTTGTCTTCCCTGGTACCGCGGCGACGGCCTGTTCGATTGGCGCAGCCACTTCATCCGCCATGGTGGCTGCATCAAAGCCTGGGGCTGTCACCGTCACCATGATGTTCGGGGCATCCACCGCCGGCAGAAATTCCTTCGGCAGTGAGAAGTAGCTTACCAGCCCCATGACAAGGGCGAGCACAACCGACACAATCACAGCGGCCTTGTTGCGGAACGCCCATTGGGTGATACGCTCCATGTTCTCCGACTCCTCCTCACAATTCCAGTTGCGCGAATCCACCGTGCAGTCTACTCGTTTGCAGCACGGCGCACAATCGACTTCTGTCATGTCTTTGACATGACACAAGTCATGCACCAACGTACTATACACTACCATGTTTTCTCAAAAAAACGTCCAGGGTCCGAATGGATCTCAGACCCTGGACGGAGATGAAGTTTCATTACGGATACGAAGTTCTTTCCGCAGCGAGAGATTTACAAGATGAAGATCTACTTCAGGTTGCGCACGAGATTCGCCATCTCGATGGCGGTCATCGCGGCTTCCCAGCCTTTGTTGCCCGCTTTCGTGCCGGCGCGCTCAATCGCCTGTTCGATGGTGTCCGTCGTCAACACACCGAAAATCGTCGGCGTGTCGGTGGTCAGAGACACGTTGGCAATCCCTTTCGCGACTTCGTTCGAGACGTAGTCAAAGTGGGGGGTGGCGCCGCGGATGACAGCTCCGAGCGCGATGACCGCATTGTAGCGCCCGGAAGTGGCCATCTGCTTTGCGAGAAACGGAATTTCAAACGCGCCAGGAACCCAGGCGACTGTGATGTTGTCTTCCTCAACCCCGTGCCGCTTCAGAGCGTCGAGCGCCCCGGACAGCAGCTTTGACGTGATGAACTCATTAAACCGACTGACTACAATTCCGATGTGGAGTCCCTGGCCGATGAGGTGGCCTTCAATGACGCGAATTCCCAATGCCGGATTCCTCACTTCCTAGAGGTGGAGCATGTGCCCCATCTTCTCTTTTTTGGTCTGCAGGTATTGCTCGTTGTAAGGATTTCGGTCCACTTCGAGCGGCACGCGTTCGACGACCTTCATCCCGTGTCCTTCAATCCCCTTTACCTTGCGCGGATTGTTGGTTAGCAGTCGCATTTCGCGAACGCCGAGGTCAAACAGTATTTGCGCCCCGATACCGTAATCGCGCAGGTCGGGCGCGAACCCGAGTTTCTGGTTCGCCTCCACCGTGTCTGCTCCTTGGTCCTGCAGCGCGTAGGCCTTGATCTTGTTGAGCAGGCCAATGCCGCGGCCCTCCTGGCGGAGGTACAGCAACACACCCTTGCCAGCCTCGTTAATCTGCCGGAGCGCGGCGTGCAGCTGCGGACCGCAGTCGCAGCGCAGAGATCCGAAGGCGTCCCCCGTCAAGCACTCGGAGTGTACACGAACCAACGTCGGGCTGCCGTCGATTTCTCCTTTTACGAGCACGATGTGTTCCTTGTCGTCCAGGAGGTTGGTGTAGACGATTGCGCGGAATTTCCCATAGGCTGTCGGGAGTTCCGCTTCGGCCTGGCGGCTGACTAGCACTTCCGACGCTTTCCGGTAGGCAATCAAATCCGCGATGGAGATCAGCTTCAGTCCGTGCCGCTTCGCAATCTCCTGCAACTGCGGCAGGCGGGCCATGGTCCCGTCGTCGTTCAGGATCTCACAGATCACGCCGACCTCCGGTTCGCCCGCGAGGCGCGCCAAATCGACAGCCGCCTCAGTGTGGCCTGCCCGCCGCAACACGCCGCCCGGCTTGGCGACAAGGGGGAAGATGTGCCCTGGTCTGCGGAAGTCGTCCGACGTGGTGTCGTCCCGGACGATGGCGGCGATGGTCTCAGCCCGCTCGAACGCCGAAATACCGGTGTGGGTCCGAGCGTGATCGACCGATACGGTAAAGGCGGTGCCGTAGTTGTCCGTGTTGCGCTGAACCATGGAAGTCAGCGCGAGCCGTTCCGCGCGCGCTTCCGTGATGGGCACGCAGAGCAGTCCCCGCCCGTGGGTGATCATGAAGTTGACGACTTCCGGCGTGGCGCGGGAGCCAAGGGCAAGAAAGTCGCCCTCGTTCTCGCGGTCCTCGTCGTCAACCACAATGACGACCTTGCCCTGCTTTAAATCCTGAATGGCT
>CAZYAH010000115.1:0-6697 GCA_964645595.1 uncultured Alicyclobacillaceae bacterium
GGTGAGCGACACAATGTTTTTGGTTTGCGACAGATTCTTCAACGCGTCAAACCAAATTGCCGGCGAAGTTGGAGCGGCTGCGGGTGAACTCGGCGCGCTCGCCGATTGGTCCGGTTGATCTGTTGAGACTGCAACTGGAACTTCCGCTTCTCTTTGTCTTGGCGGATGTGATGCGTGCAGCGGCGGACGGGGTACGGGTTTGGGCGGTTTCGGCGCTGGGCCGGGCTTGCCCTCTGTCCGACGGGCTTCGATGGCGCGGTCGATGGCACGCCATGTGGCCTCGCCGACGACGCCGTCGTCTGCAAGCCGGTGATCCCGCTGAAAGGACTTGACACCGAGCAGCGTGTGCGGGCCAAAGATGCCATCTGCGGCGCCGACGATGCTGTACCCAAGGTATAACAGGTCCACCTGCAGGTCCTGCACATCCTGGCCGCACATCCCCTGCTGCAGCGTGGGATGAGAAGTTGGCCGTTCGACGTCTACTTCTGGCCATGCGCCAATTCTTGTAAACAATGCGTCCTTGTCGACGTCGAGTCCATGCAGGTGTACATCGTTCTGGTATTGGTACAAATTTGCCTGGTGAAACAGCCGCCCGCTGCTCCAGGCGTAGGTTTGGTAGTAGAAATCCGGCGGCGCTGCTGACTCGGCCAGGGCGACCAGAACGCGGTATGGTCCGTACGCGCCAATGCGGTAGTCCGGGTGCATGGCGCTGTGCACGCCGCGGAAGTAGTCTAGAATTGGCTTGATCTCCGTGGTGTCAAAGTCGACCGTGAAGTAAATGGCGGTTCCTTTGGGTTGCCCGATGAACTTTGCCTCTGTACAGGCGATTTGGGCGTCGGATACCCCGTGCGAATAACTGAAGTACTCCGTGTGGGTCGGATTGGATTCCCAAATGCTGAAGATGGACAACCCGGCGCTGTGGATTGCCCTTACCTCGTCTGGTGTGAGCGTCTTGCTCCAACGCTTCGTGTGATACCCCAGATAGCGTCCGACGGCTTTGATTCCTTGCGCTTTCAACATTGCCGCCGCATCCGGAGTAATGCGCGTCGCGCAATCGACACCTCGCATCGCATTTCAGCTCCTCTTGGATTCTTTGCTTGATAACCAGGTGAAAGCAACAAACGAAATGCCGCTTACAACCGTTCCGGGGGACAATATCAGCACTGTATTCGATGCCAGCAGCGGGGACAGGGCAACGGACATTTGCCAATCGCTGCCGTACATTCAGACATGCCTTGCCAGCATATGGTACCCTGTAAGATCTTGCGGTTCCGACGATGCGCCGAGGCATTTGCCTGGGTCAGGAGGAATGAGTATGGGAAAATCCGTTGCGATTGCGTACGTCCTCTGGTTTTTTCTCGGTTACCTCGGAATTCACCGGATGTATTGCGGCAGGATTCCCAGCGGCGTCGCGATGTTGGCGTGTACCGTACTTGGCGGACTAACTTTCCCGATTGTCATCGGGCACCTGTTGTTGTTCATCGTCGGCGTGTGGTGGCTCGTGGACCTCTTCTTGACGGCCGGAATGGCGAACGGTTGAACCAACTGGAAACCTTCTCCCGTTTGCACACTCTCCTCAGGTCTGGTAATTTTGTTCATGCCGATATGCTGAAGATCCTGAGGGGGGGAATTGGACGGATGAAGATTGGCAACGTCGTCATCGATAACCCCGTCATACTCGCTCCGATGGCAGGCGTGTGCAATCCGCCGTTCCGCAAGATTGCCAAGCGCCTCGGAGCCGGCATGGTTTGCGCGGAGATGGTCAGCGACAAGGCGCTGGTGCACGGAAATGAGAAGAGCCAGCGGATGCTCACCATTTTGCCAGATGAACATCCAGTCAGCCTGCAGCTGGTTGGTTACGATAAAGAGTCTATGGTCAGGGCAGCCGAAATGGTCGGCGAGACGAACGCGGACATCATTGACATCAACATGGGGTGTCCGGTTCTCAAGATTTACAAGAACGGTTCGGGCGCTGCGCTGGCCCGGGATCCCAAGTACGCTGCGGAAATCGTCCGCGCCGTCGTCAAGCGGGTGAACAAGCCTGTGACGGTCAAGTTCCGCAAGGGGTGGGACGACAACCACGTCAACGCCGTTGAGGTCGCCAAGGCGGTGGAAGACGCCGGGGCGCAGGCGGTTGCCGTGCACGGTCGGACGGCCAAGCAGATGTACAGCGGCAAGGCGGACTGGTCCATCATCCGGCAGGTCAAGGAAGCAGTCAGCATTCCGGTCATTGGCAACGGCGACGTCGCTTCACCGGAAGACGCCGAACGCCTGCTTCAGGAGACGGGATGTGACGGGGTCATGATTGGTCGCGCTGCACTTGGGAATCCGTGGATTTTTCGCGAAGTCACGCACTATTTGAGGACTGGGAAGAAGTTGGAACGACCCAGTTTTGAAGAGCGGATTGACGTCGCAATCCAGCACCTGCATTTGTTGGTGGAAGAAAAGGGAGAATACATCGGCGTGCGGGAGATGCGCAAACACGCGGCATGGTACACCAAGGGCATGCCGGGTGCTGCGCAGTTGCGCGAAGAGATCAACAAGCAGACGACCACCGAAGGTATGGAAGAACTGTTGCGGACGTATCTGCAGGGGCTGCTGGCCGCCGTTTGACGGATCCAGGCCTAGCGGACGGATGGAAGTCGAACGGATCTGCAGTCGCGAAGACAATTTGGTCCCGCCTCCACAGGGAGGCGGGACGGTTTTTTGGTGCAGCTGTTTCGACCGCGCGCGGTGCAGCGGACTCAGCCGATAGGCTGACCTTTTGTCTCTCGCCCGAGTCCCCACACGACGGCAAACCCGACGATGATGGCGAGACAGAACATAGTGAAGATGGTGGTAAAGGGCACCTTCGCGTCAATCAGCGCACCGACCAGAAAGGGCGCGACAATCGCTCCAATGCGACCGAATCCGGCGGCCCAGCCGATGCCGGAAGCGCGTGCGTGCGTAGGATACTGCTCGACTGTGAAAATATACGTACTGGCCCAGGAACCGAGCAGGAAGAAGTTGAGCAGGATCCCGAAGACGAAGATCCACGTCGTGCTGGGAGCGTAGCCGAATCCCAGAGCGGACAGGGCAGCCATCAGCATGAACGGCACGAGCGTGCGTTTCCGCCCCCACTTTTCAACCAGCCACGCCGCTGTGAGGTACCCAGGCACCTGGGCAATCGTCATAATCAGCACGTAGCCAAGGCTGTTGACCAGCGAATATCCTTTTAGGGACAAGATGGACGGCAGCCAGGTGACCATGCCGTAGAAGGCAAAATTCATTGCGAACCAGAGGATCCACGTGACAAATGTGCTGCGAATGACGCCCGGCTGCCACAGCGTACGGAATGCGCGCGCCATCGATTGCTTCGTCAGCGCCATGAACTTTGGCGATTCAGGCAAGTTTCGGCGCAGGATGAAGACGTACAGCGCAGGCAGCGCGCCAATCAGGAACACCATGCGCCAGCCAATCGACGGGATTACCACGCGTGAGATGATGGCCGCCGTCAGGGATCCGAAGGCGTAGAACATTTCCAGCAGCACGACGCGTCGGCCTCTATCCGCCTCCGTGGAGGATTCCAGCACGTAAGTGGTAGCGACTGGCAGTTCTCCACCGAGGCCAAATCCGACGAGAAAACGGAGTACCATGAAGATTCCGACGCTCCACGCGAACGCGGTCAGGCCTGTGGCAATGCTGTAGATCAAGAGTGTCCACATAAAGACCGTTTTCCGACCGAACCGATCTGCCAGCAAGCCCGCCGTGGCAGACCCCACGGCCATCCCGAGAAATCCCAGGCTCCCTAACAAGCCAGCGATGCTGGAACTGAGGTGCCACTGTTTGGCCAACGCGACGAGGACAAAGGCGAACAGCCCCACGTCCATCGAGTCAAACAGGAGGCCGAATCCGGAGACCACGAGCAGCTTTGTCTTGGACACCGGCTTCGACACCGGAGTCATGGTGAGGGATACTTCGTTCGTTGACACTTGGAATCCACTCCCTTCCAGAAATGGTTCAATCCATAAAGCGCTGTATACTCCGACATATGCCCATGCGCGCCAATGTGTGAATGAGCGGCACGTGTGCGCTTGTAGGCGTCGCTCCATTTGATATCTCGCAGGCAAGTGGGATAGAGTGAGGAGAGAAGACGAGACCTGGAGGGTTCGGATGCGATCGTTTCGCTTTCTGCATACCGCGGATGTTCACCTCGGGACACCGTTTGCGGGCCTTTCGGACAAGGTCCCGCAACAGTGGAAGGACAAGCTGCAGGAGGCTGCGTACACCGTGTTTCGGCGGATTGTCGCGCTGGCCTTGGAACAAGAGGTGCAATTCCTGACCATCGGCGGGGATCTGCTCGACGCTGCCGCTGTTCCTATGAGTGTGTTCTTCGAGCTGAGGCGGTGCTTTGAACAGCTCGCCGAGGCGGGCATCCGCGTTTTCATCACGCACGGCAACCACGACCCGGCACTTCCCCAGGGGGACTGGGTGTGGCCGGACAACGTCGTCGTATTTCCACCGGTTCCAGCCGTCATTTCCGACTCGTATGAGGTACCTGCCTACGTGTTTGACCTGGCGCCCGGAACGCGGATCCAGGTCAGTGGGTTCAGTTATCGACAGGCGGAGCTGTTCACTCCGATGACACCCTACTTCGTGCGCCAGCCGGGCGTCGATTACGCCATCGGCCTCTACCACGGGGCGGTTGGCAGCCACGGAGAACATCAAAACTACGCAGCCACTTCCGTGGCTGAACTCGTCAAGCGGAACTTCGACTTCTGGGGGTTGGGCCACATCCATCAGCCCCAGGTTCTCCGATCCAGTCACCCTGTGGTTGTCTACCCGGGAAATCCACAGGGGCGCCACAGCAAGGAACGCGGTGCGCGCGGCGTGTGTCTGGTGAGCGTCGGCGCAAGCGGCAAAACGGACGTGGAATGGCTCTCGACGCAGACCATTTCCTGGGCCGAGCTGGCAGTGTCGTTGGACGACGTCGACAACTGGATGGCGCTGCGCGAGCGGATCCACGGTCAGGTCCGCCAACTGCTGGTGGATGAGGGAAATCAGAGCGAAGGGCTGTTCCTATGCATTTCACTGAAGGGCAACACTCCGCTGCACGCCGAGCTGCAGCACCAGACTTCACAGCTGTGGGAGGCGTTGCAGGACGACTTTGAACAGTCTGGATGGCCGGTCTGCATCGTACGGCTGGATTGCGACACGCGGCCGCCGGTGGATGTGGCGGCGCTCTTGCACAGCCAGGCGTTTATCGGCGAAGTCTTGCGATCCGTTGCCGCATTTCGCGCCAACCCTGCGGAAGCGCGCCAGTGGATGGCGTCCATCCTGCCGGATTTGTTTCATCCGGGTATGGGCCTCTCAGCCGCGGACCTGACCGACGTGGAGGTTCATCGTTTGCTGGACGACGTCGAAGGCGTTATTCTGTCAGTCCTGGAAGGAGCGGTGGACGACCGGTGATACTTCAGTCTCTCTCGCTGTTTGGGGTCGGGAAACACAACGGACTGGTGTTCCATGAGTTGCCGGACGGCCTGGTGGTGCTGTACGGAGCCAACGAAGCGGGCAAGAGCACGATTCTCGCCGGGATTCGCGGGATTCTGTTCGGCCGCGTGACGATGGCGGAGCGCCCCCTTGCAGCCGAGCGGGGGGCGTCCGGAGTCATGATGGTCCAGGGTACAGACGGAGTGTACCGCATCGAACGCGGACTTGCCCGCAGGCAGCCGCCAAAAGTGACTTTGCCGAGCGGCGAAATCCGCTCTGGCCAGGAGGCGCTGAAAGCGTGTTTTCCGGAGCTGTCCGAGGTGGAAGACACGCTCTACCAGTCCGTGTTCAGCTTCCAACTGGCGGAGCTCACCGACCTCGGCTCATCGGACCCGGCCTTGGCGCGACGCCTGTACGCGGTTGGTTCGGGAGTGGGAATGGCCCCGGCCGAACTGGAAGTCCGCTTGATGGAGGCAGCGAAAGCCATCTACAACCCGGATCCGCGCGCGCGCAACGCCCCGCTGAACCGGTGTCTGAAAGAACTGGCGGAGGCGCGGCAGCGGTGGCGGGAGCAGAACGACGGGTTGAGCGAGTACCGCCGCCTCGTGTCTGAGACAGCCCGCCTGGCAAAGAATGTTCGCGCGGCAGAGGAACGTTGGGAACTAGCTCGACAGAACCGACAACTCGCTCAGAAGCACCTTGCGGCGTTGCCGGAACACCAGGCGTTGATTGAGATCCAGGAACGGTTAAAGGCATACCCTAGCTTGCCGAACTTGACGGACGAGCAACAGCGGGCAATTTCCGCAGCGCGCGAACAGGTGAGCGTGGCTCGCGCCCGAGTGGCCGACTTGCGCCGGAATGTGGATCAGTTGCAAGACGCCATTCGCGGACTTCCGGCGCTGGAAGCGAATCCGGATGCTAATCGGGAAATCCGACAGCTGTTCCTGCAGTCGTCCGGCGTCCTCGAGCGCGCCAAGTTGCTCGCTGACCGCCGCGAGGGCGTCCTGGAGGACCGCCGACAACTTCAATATCTGCAATCGGTGATTGGCGCCGCGTGGACCAATGACCACATCCGCTCTGCTGAGCTTGGGCAGGCAACGATTCTGGAAGTGCAGCAGTGGGAGCAGCGCATGGATCGGCTCCTGCGCGAAGTGGAGAACCTGGAGCTCCAGGTGGAACAGACCTCCCGCACAAGCGCGGCCCGCGCCAGTGCATACGAGGAGTCCTG
>CAZYAH010000116.1:0-6688 GCA_964645595.1 uncultured Alicyclobacillaceae bacterium
ACCACACCTTGGACCATCAAACACAACCAAAACAAAGGAAACGCGAGCCCGATGTAAGATATGAACGAGGATACAAGGTCTGAAGCTCCATAGGGGTGAGTGCTGTTGTACGCCGCCCACGGAATGGTGATCAGCAGCGCAATCACCCATGCCACGCCAACAAGGCGAAGTGTTCCTTGCAACCCTTCAACGACTATCGGAAACACTGGATTATCCCCAGGCATGGTTAGGCCAAGGTTTCCGTGCGCCACCGACCAAAGCCAACGCAAGTATTGTTCCCAAAGAGGACAATAATTGACTGAATGGTTCGAGATATCACTCGTGATACCAAAACCACTGTTTGCCCCCCGGGTTTACTTACAAAGAAGCTCCTACACGTGCGCTACAGACACAGCAACACTAATAAATCCGAACCTCAAAGTCGTAGTTCACGTAGTTCTCTCCCCAAATTCCTGTGACTTCGAAAACGTAATCTCCAGGCTTGTCTGGCAAAGAGAAAGTTGTACCGCTCATGTCGCGTGTTCCTGCTTCTTTCCCGTTTGACCACGTAGTGATTTGGACGCTTTGAGGCGCTCTTTCGAAGATCAATTCAGCGGTTGCAGTAGCGTTTGCGGAATGCGCCTCGAGATTTCGGGCGGGGTGAAACGCGGCATCAGCAACGACACCGGAGTATCCGTTCGACCATTGATATCCGTTGATGACCATCGAAAAACGCTGACCGCCAATAGCAACCCATGCTTGTGGCGGGTGGCCGGACATCAGTCTCACGGCTCGCCAGCAGATGGCGCCGCCGACGGTTAGGAGTAAGGCGATGAAGGCAGGCGCAAGGAACTTCTTCATGAACTTTCCCCCACATGGGTCGGCAAGTCGTCAAGGTGGACGCGTAACATGCCTACGAGATCGCTCCCGTGTACGGTCGCGTTGACTACAATTTGGTTTAACTATCCAGACGAATTCCTGTGACAATTCGTTACGCCCATTGAGCAATAGAGCACGGCACATCCGATGAGCATCTGTCAAATAAAAACCCCCCGGGTCCTGTCTGAAACATGACCCAGGGGGATAACCACTCCCGTAACGCGAGGAGCTCGCCCTCGATGCTCACAGAGAAGCTCGCAGGATAGCGAACACGTCGTCCTTGCCGAGCTTCTTGAAGTTGCCGATAGGCTTGAAGCGGACGGCCTGTTCCGCCATGCGCTCGAGATTCTCGTCGCCAATCTGGTAGTCGGCCAGCCGCGCCGGAGCGCCGATGGACTTGAAGAATTCGCGCACCTTGGCGATGGCGAGACGGGCTAGTTCGTCCACCGACTTGCCTTCCGGATTCACCTTGAACACGCGGACGGCCAGGTTCGCAAACCGCTGAGGGTTCACGTCCACCACGTGCTCCATCCAGTTCGGCACCACAATCGCCAGACCGCCGCCGTGCGGAATGTCGTAGATGGCGCTGATCTCGTGTTCAATCGCGTGGCTTGCCCAGTCGCCTTCAATACCCATGCTGATCATGCCGTTGAGCGCCATCGTGCTGCAGTACATGATGGTCTCGCGCGCGTGGTAGTCAGTCGGATTTTCCAACACGCGGTGCGCATTCTCGACAATCGTCATCATGACCGCTTCAATCAGGTGCTGCTGCAACTCGGTGTGCTCCGTCGGATGGAAGTAGTGCTCGAAGCAGTGAGTCAGCATGTCGCAGATGCCGTAGACGGTCTGATCGCGCGGAACGGTGAAGGTATTCTCCGGATCGCAGAACGAAAACTTCGGGAACGTGTGCGGCGCAGCGCCTCCGCCCAGCTTCTCCTTGGTCTCCCAGTTGGTGATGACGCCACCCGCGTTCATTTCCGATCCGGTGGCCGCAAGCGTCAGGATGGTGCCGAGCGGAATCGCGTCGTGCGCAGTCGCCTTGCGCTCGTACACGTCCCAGATGTCGCCGTCAAACTTGGCGCCCATGGCAATCCCCTTGGCGCAGTCGAGGACGGAACCGCCACCGATAGCCAGAATGAGGTCGATGTTCTCCTTGCGGCAGATGTCAATTCCCTTGTACACAGTGGTCAGCCGCGGATTGGGCTCAACGCCCGGCAGTTCAAAGATGGTTACACCTGCTCCCTTGAGGAGGTTGACCACCTTGTCGTACAGTCCAAATCGCTTGATGCTGCCCCCGCCGTAGACGAGGAGCACTCGGTCGCCGTACTTCTTCACCTCTTCGACCAGATGTTGTTCAATCTGACCTTTGCCGTAGTACAGCGCCGTCGGGTTGTAAAAGCGAAACGGGTTCATGCGCCACCCCTCCAATGCAGTATGTAAGAACAAGTTTGTCCCTGCCCGAAGGCAAGGACATTGTAACAACGCTATTTATTATTGTACTCGAAATACCTGCGGAAAGTGAAATGGCATGGAGCGCAATAAGCGCGCATCACTCGTAGCGCAGCGCGTGAATGGGCGACAGGCGGGACGCGCGAATGGCCGGGTACATGCCGAACACAACGCCGATGCCAAGGGACACCGCGAACGACAGCCAAATGGCGGACATGTCGATTTGGACTGCAATGTTCATCAAGGAACCGACGGTCAGTGCCCCGACGACGCCGACAACGATGCCGGTGACGCCGCCAACCAGGCCGACCAGCCCGCTTTCAACCAGAAACTGTTGCACAACTGCCCCTCGCGTCGCCCCGAGCGCCTTGCGCAGGCCGATTTCCCGCGTTCTCTCCGTGACCGACACGAGCATGATGTTCATAATTCCAATGCCGCCAACCAACAGCGATATCCCTGCGATGCCGCCAAGGAAGCCTTGCAGCGTCTGGGTGACTCCCTGCAGTGTGTCGAGCAGAGTGGATTGGTTTGCGATGACAAAGTCGTCATCCGTACCGTAGGACAGGCCATGGGTCTGGCGCAGGGCCAGCGTGACCTGCTGCTGCGCTGCCGCCATATCCTGGCCGTCAGCAGCGGACGCGTAGATCACACTTGGTTTCGTGTTTCCTGTAAATCGATCCTGCAGAGTTGAATACGGGATGATGATCTTGTCGTCGTTGTTCGCGGGACCGCTCGACCCTTGCGCAACAAGCACACCAATCACTTGAAAAGGCAACCCGTTGACCCAAACCGATTGCCCGACAGGATTCCGGTTGGCGAACAAGGTCTCTGCAACCGTTGCGCCAAGCACCGCCACGTTCGCTCTGTTCTGCTCCTCCACGAGGTTGAATGGCCTCCCAGCGGACAATTGCAGGTTGCGAATGTAGAACAAGTCGGGCGTACTGCCCTCAGCCTGAGTTTGGTAGTTCGATTGACCGTAGACAACCTGCACCCGGGTCGACGCATCTGGCGCGACTGCAGATAAGACCGGTAGCTGCTGCAGAGCTTTCACATCGTTGTCCGTCAAGCTGTTTGCGGAACCAAGCCCCTGACTCACGCCGTTCTTGACGGACTGCCCCGGCGTAATGACGAGCAGATTGGTGCCCAACCCTTCAATCCGCGACGTCACACTGCTAGTGGTCGCACCCCCGACGCTCATCAGCGTGATGACGGCCGCCACGCCGATTATCATTCCGAGGAGCGTCAAAGCCGTCCGCAACGGGTTTATCCACAGACTTCTGGCCGCCGTCCTGGCCACCTTCCACATGTTCATGGCAACACCTCCGGCACAACGCGCAACGGAGCCTCGACCTGCTCATCGCTCTCAATCACGCCGTCGCGCACGCGGACAATCCGTGTGGCGTGCCGCGCGACGTACTCTTCGTGTGTGACGATGACAATGGTCGTTCCTTCGTCGTTCAACGACTGGAACAGAGCAAGAATTTCGTCGGTTGCACGGCTGTCGAGATTTCCGGTCGGTTCATCGGCGAGTATCAGCACGGGATTCGTCACAATCGCCCGGGCAATCGCCACTCTCTGCTGCTGGCCGCCGGACAACTGATTTGGATGGTTGGCCCCTTTGGTCCTTGGGTCCAGGCCGACGCGTTCCAGTGCCTGTGCGGCGCGAGCCATGGCCTCCTGGTCCTTCACTTTGCCGTACCACAGCGGCAAGGCCACGTTTTCTATCGCCGACGTCCTCGGCAGCAGATTGAAGTTTTGAAACACAAACCCAATCTTCTGATTGCGCAACCGCGCGAACGCCTTGTCGGACAGTTCCGACGTCGGAATCCCGTCAATCCAGATTTCGCCTTCGGACGGCACGTCGAGGAGTCCCATCAGATGCATGAGCGTCGACTTTCCGGAGCCGGAAGGCCCCATGATGGCAACAAATTCACCAGCATGTACGTCCAAGTCAATCTTCTTTACAGCGTAGAAGGGTGCGTCGCCTGTATCATAGCGCTTGCTCACCTGCCGCAGTTTTAACAGGCTCATCCCCTTCCACCGCCATTTCCGCTGCGCCCTTGTTGATCTCCTTGCCAGCGGTTGGAACCCATGCCGTTAAATCCGCCGAGGCCGTTCCGGCCGCCTAGACCGTCCAGTCCACCCATCATGTTAAAACGGCCCGCGTTGCTGGCAGAGGAGCCCGACGATTGCTGAGAGGATGTGTAAGTCACCACGGCAACTTGGTCGCCTTCGGACAATCCGCTCTTGATTTCCACAACATTTCCGCCGTAGACTCCGACCGTCACCGGTTTAAACTGCAATCCAGCGGGTATCGCAAAGTTTGACATGCGTTGCGACGGACCGGAGGAAGACGTAGTGGCGCCAGCGTTGCTTCCGTCCGACTTCACGAAAACTCCGGTTACTCCGCGCTGCTGAGTCAAGGCAGCCGTCGGCAACTCCAATACGTCCTTCGCCTGTTTTACCGTTACCGTCACCGCGGCGCTCTCGCCAGGCAACAACTTCGCGTTGGACGCCGTAGAATCGTCCACCTTGATGGTTACCGGATACACGGTGACGCCGTTGGACGTCTGTGGCATGTAGCCGATGCTGTCCACTGTACCCTTCAGCGTCGCTCCGCCTGTACTGGAAACCGAGATGACGGCGGGCTGACCCGCTTTGAGGTCCGCGACGTCGGATTGATCCACGGTGGCCTGAACGACAAAATTGGATGTGCTGAGGTCCGCAACGATGGCGACCGTGTTGCCCACGCTTCCGTTGTTGTTGCCGTTCGCGGAATTGGAGCCGGATGTGCCAAACGAATTCGGATCCGCAATCTGGAGCACCGTACCGTCAATCGGACTCGTAACGGTGCAGTCGTCAATCTGCTGCTGGATGGCGTCCACTTGGGCCTGGGCCTGGTCGACCGACGCCTGGGCCTGCGCCACTGCGTAGGGATCTGGAGCTTGTGTTCCTCCCCGCCCTGTCGAAACCGGTTCCTTCGCCTGTGCCAACTTGGCCTCCGCGCTCGCCAGTTGCGCCTCTGCTTGTTTTAGCTGTGCTTCGTAACTCGATGCGTCCACCTTGGCAAGGACTTGGCCTTTCTTGACCTTTTCCCCCACCTTGACAGCTACCGAAAGAAGCTTCCCGTTCGCTGTGAGGGTGACTTCATTTGCCGGATTCAACGTCCCGGACAGGGCCACCGTTTGGGCAACGTTCCCGCGCTGGACACTGACCCAGCGGATCTGTGCCGCGGCCAGCTGTCCCTGGCTACCACGGCCCGCAACGGACCAGTAGGCAAATCCGCCGCCGGCAATAACGACCACAGCAACCCACGGAATGGCCTTCTTCCAGATTCCGCTGCGGCGTCGCAGCTGGATTTCGCTCTCCAGTGTTGACGTTTGAACTGCCACTTTGCGCATCCCCCCGTTTACAACCTGACACTGACAGAACCCGTTTGCACAGGCCCATTGTATCGATCCGGTTGGACGAGATGATGGAAAGGTTTTGCTGATGTTGTGGAGGAAATATGGAGATGCCCATTTGGAAATCGGCTCGCGCTCAGGGTACACTTCAGTACGTGTCAATCCTGTGCGATGGATGGTGTTCAGCGCTCATGACCAATCCGTTCTACGACGTCGTTGTGGTAGGAGGCGGCCCAGCTGGCTTGATGGCGAGCATCGCCGCGCGATCCGCAGGTGCCTCCACACTGCTCATTGAAAAAGGCAACAAACTGGGCCGAAAACTGGGCATTTCGGGTGGCGGACGGTGCAATGTCACCAATGCAAAACCGCTGCCCGAGCTCATGCAGAACATTCCGGGCAACGGTCGGTTTCTCTACTCCGCCCTCACCCGGTTCTCAAACGAGGACGTGCGCGCGTTTTTCGAGGGGCTCGGGATTCGACTCAAGGAGGAAGACCGGGGGCGCGTATTTCCCGTATCGGACAAGGCGTCCACGGTGGTTCAGGCGCTCGTCGACAAGGTGTACGACGTCGGCGTGGAGGTCTGGACCGAGTGCCGCGTAACCGGGCTGAACACGCGAGAGGGGCGCATCTGCGGCGTATCGACGGCAAGGGTTCCTGCCGTGGACGCGCATGCGGTGGTGATTGCTACGGGTGGCTGCAGCGTGCCCAAGACAGGGAGTACGGGGGACGCATACCCCTGGGCCAGGGCAGTGGGCCACACCATTGTGGACCCGTATCCAACGGAAGTGCCGCTCACAAGTGATGACTGGTTCATCCGGGAGAGAGCGCTGCAGGGGTTGTCCATTCGGAACACCACCGTCACCATCAAAGACGCGCGCAACAAGAAACTCACCACCGAAGGCGGAGACTTGTTGTTCACCCATTTTGGGTTGAGTGGCCCCGTCGCCTTGCGGTGCAGTCACTACGTCTCCACCGCT
>CAZYAH010000117.1:0-4963 GCA_964645595.1 uncultured Alicyclobacillaceae bacterium
CGCGTTGACGGCACTTTGCATCCTTCTTGCAGAGCGTCTGTTTCTCTCGGGCTACCTTGACTCGTTTGATCAGTCCCGCCGCCGCAAGAATGTGACACCAGACGCGCTCGCTTCCACGCGGCCTCGAAAGTCTGGCCCGCTTCGGGCCCTGCTCGTCCGCGAGAAAAGAGCGTTTTTCCGAACACCCGCGTTTGTCATGAACGCACTGTCGTCGCTCGTGACCGGATCCGTTGTGGCCGTCATGCCGGTTCTGTCCGGGCACTGGGATTACCTCTCGTCTATGGATCCCGGACTGGCCGCCCTCGCTTGCGCAGGGTACCTTGTCTTCATGGGGACCGGCAGTATGCTCGCGGTGACCACGACAACGCGCGAAGGGAAGCAGTTCTACCATCTCAAGACCCTGCCCATCTCCGCTCATACTTACGTCTGGGCCAAGTGGTGGTCCGTCAACATTTACTGCCTGGCGATTGCGCTCATCGCTGGAATTGCTGAGGTTGCGGTGTTGCACATGCCCGCTGCCGCCGCGCTGTTGGGAACGGTCCTCGGCCTCGTCGCATCCGCTGGCTACAACGCCTTCGCCGTTCTCTATGATCTCAGCAGCCCCAACCTCAAGTGGACGAACGAACAAATGGCGTTCAATGGCATCCGCGTCTTACTGTGGTTCGGAGTGATTCTGGTGGGCGGTGTCATCGCCGGGATTGACGCGGCAGTCCATTTTCTGCTCAGTGCAGACTGGCTGGTGGTGTGCGGCATTGACCTCGCGTTGGCCGCGGCAGCCTTGGCGATGGGGCTGTCCGTTCTGAACTCGAACGCATCCGAACTCTACACAGCAATTGAATGATCTAAAAGGGGCCCGTTGCGCCGACCGCAAGCGGTCGGGCAAAGAGCCCCTGTTTTTCAGTGCGCTGGATTAAGCGCAGTACTTGTCGAACATCTCCTTCAGGCGACCCGCCACGTGCTCTGGACTCGTGCCTTCAATGTCGCTGCGATGGAGCATGTCAACCAGCTTTCCGTCTTTGAACAGCCAAATGGACGGAGAAGATGGCGGGTTGTTTTCAAAGTACTCGCGGGCGCGCTCGGTCGCTTCCTTGTCTTGTCCCGCGAACACGGTCACCAGCCGATCCGGTTTCTTGTCGTTCCCCAGAGCCAAAATGACCCCTGGGCGCGCGATGCCGCCCGCACATCCGCACACGGAGTTGACGACGACGAGCGTCGTCCCCGTCTTTTCCTGCATGACCTCATCTACTTCTTCCGGAGTGCGCAGTTCGCGAAAACCGAATTGGGTCAACTCGTCCCGCATCGGCTGAATCATCATTTGGTAAAAGTCGAGTTCCAGGTTCATACGCCAGTCCCTCCTGTGGTCCGCGCTGGACCAAGTTCGCTTGCACAGCTTCTTCCTCATTATACCCCTCTCGATTCAGATTTGACAGTTTCACAAACCTGTGATTTTCCGCTCGGTGAGCCAGTTGCATCGCCATTTCCAATATGGGTATAACTTGAATGTACCTATTCTTGCCTGAGAACTTATAAATCGGATTCTTGTAGACAAAACTTGCAGAGAAAAGAGGAACTTCATGACACTCGCTTCGACCTTCCTCGCGGCGTGTCGCCGAGAGGCCGTAGCGCACACGCCCGTCTGGTATATGCGCCAGGCAGGAAGATACCAACCGGAATACCGAAAGATCCGCGAGCGGTATTCCCTCGTGGAGATCTGTAAAATCCCGGAATTGTGTGTGGAAGTGACCAAACTTCCAGTGGAACAGCTTGGCGTGGACGCCGCCATCCTGTTCTCCGACATCATGATCCCGGTCGGCGCCATGGGCCTCGACTTCGACATCCGGGAGAGCGTCGGCCCCGTGGTGGAGCAGCCCATTCGTACCGCGGCAGACGTCGAGCGACTGCGCGTCTTTGACCCCGCGGAAAGCCTGCCCTACGTATTAGAGAGCGTTCGGCTGTTGAAAGAAACCTTGACGGTTCCGTTAATCGGTTTTTCCGGGGCTCCTTTTACGCTGGCGAGTTACATGATTGAAGGAAAGCCTTCGCGCGACTACGTGAAGACCAAGCAGATGATGTGGAGCGAACCGGAGCTTTGGCAAAAACTGATGGACAAGCTGGCGGATGCCATTATTGCCTACCTGACAGCGCAGGTCGAGGCCGGCGCCGCGGCTGTGCAGCTGTTTGACAGCTGGGTCGGGGCCCTGTCGCCGGAGGACTTTCGCACCTACATCTTCCCCACCATGCGCCGGATCTTTTCGGCGCTGTCCCGGCTCGACGTGCCCATGATCTACTTCGGCAAGGACACAGGCGAACTGTTGGCCGACTTTCGCGAGACGGGTGCGACGGTCATCAGCGTGGACTGGAAAGTTCCGCTCGCCGCGGCGTGCGAACGCGTTGGCAACGGCTTGGCCGTGCAAGGCAATCTAGATCCTGTGCTCTTATTCGCTCCCTGGCCGGTCATTGAACAGCGCGCCAAAGCCATTATTGACACGGGACTCCAGCACACTGGTTTCATCTTTAACCTTGGCCACGGTGTAACACACCACAACCCGCCGATTGAAACGGCCACCTTGCAACGCCTGACACAGTTTGTACACGAGTACAGCGCGGAGCAAATTCGCGCCACGAGAAGGTGAACCCATTGCGTCAAGCGCCACTCGGCGTCCTCGTCATGGCCTACGGCACTCCGAAAAATCTCAGTGAGGTCGAGCCGTACTACACCCATATCCGCCACGGGCGCAAACCGACCCCGGAGCTTTTGCAGGAACTCATTTCTCGCTATGAAGCCATCGGCGGCGTGTCGCCGCTGAACGAAATCACCGAGGCACAGGGGCGCGGCATTGAGGAACAACTAAACCGCGACGGTGGGCGCTCATGCAAAGTGTACCTCGGCATGAAGCACGTCTCCCCGTTCATCGGGGACGCGGTCAAACGGATGGCCGAAGACGGAATCGCGGAAGCCGTCACCCTGGTCCTCGCCCCCCACTACTCCACCATGAGTGTGGCCAGCTACCAAAAGGCGGCCGATGAGGCGGCAACTGAACTCGGCGCGCCGACCTTGTACCACGTCGACTCCTGGCACCTTCACCCCCGCTACCTCGACGTGTTGGGCAGACGTGTTCAGGAGGCCCTCAATCGGTACGAAAATCCGGCGGAAGTCACGGTGATCTTTTCCGCGCACAGCCTGCCGGAGAGGATCCTTGCGGTTGGGGATCCCTACCCGCAACAACTCCGCGAAACTGGCCAGGCGGTAGCGGAAAAGCTCGGCCTGACTCGCGTCACATACGCGTGGCAGAGTGCGGGACGCACGCAGGACAAGTGGCTGGGCCCTGACATTCTCGACGTATTGCGCGAGCTCGCCGCGGACGGAGTCAGGGACGTGGTGGTCTGCCCTGCAGGGTTCGTCTCCGATCACCTCGAAGTCCTCTACGACATCGACATCGAGTGTCAGGCGCTCGCCAGAGAACTGGGCATCCGCCTCACTCGTACGCGCTCTCTGAACGCAGATCCCGAATTTTTACGCGCCCTCGCCGAGGTGATACGCTACCGGGAAGCAACTGCAATGGGAGGGTCTGTATGAGGAAACGCATCGCCATCGTCGGCGGCGGCATCACCGGACTTGCTGCCGCGTACCATTTGAAACGCCGTGTGCAGGAAGAGCAGCTGGACCTGTCGTGCGTCCTGTTTGAACGGGACGGCCGCCTCGGTGGGAAGGTCCGGACGCACCGCGAAGGCGGATTTGTCATGGAGGAAGGGCCAGACTCCATCCTCGCCCGGAAACAGGCCGGTGTCGGCCTGATTAAGGAATTGGGCTTGGAGTCGGAGATGGTGGGCTCCAACCCGGCGGCGATGAAGACCTACATATATCACAAGGGCAAATTGGAGACCATCCCGCCGGGGACCAACATGGGGGTACCGGCGAAGTTCGGGCCGTTCGCTTCAACTGGCCTCGTGTCTTGGCCGGGCAAGCTGCGCGCGCTCCTCGACCTCGTCCTGCCGAAGGCGGAGATCCACTCCGACGTTGCGCTCGGCGCCTTTTTGCGCCGGCGGCTCGGAGACGAAGTGGTCGATCACGTTGTCGAACCACTCCTCGCTGGCATTTACGCGGGCAGCGTGGATGAGCTCAGCCTGCGCGCTACATTCCCGCAGTTTCTCGCGCTCGAGCAACAATACCGGAGCCTCATCCTCGGCTCGATTCGCCAGCGCAAGCAGACCAAGTCTCCGGCGCCCCAAGCAACCACGGGGCGCAGCGCCTTTGTCACCCTCAACAGCGGACTGCAGACGATTGTGGAGCGCTTGTACGACGAACTGCACAACTGGGCCGAGTTGTGTGTAAACACATCCGTTCACAGTTTGCGGAAACGCCAGTCGGGCCAATACGACTTAAGTGTCCAGGATAACCAAGGCACGCGATCCGTCGTGGCCGACGCGGTGATTGTCTGCACGCCGACCCACGTGGCCGCAGAGCTGTTGGCGCCGCTGTGTGAGAAAGTGGACCAGCTCCGGTCCATTCCCTACGTGTCGACCGCCACCGTGCTGCTCGGTTTCCACGAAGAGAGCCTGCGCGTGGAACTCGACGGGTCGGGTTTTGTCATCCCGCGGACGGAGGGGAGAAACATCACGGCCTGCACGTTTACGTCGAGCAAGTGGCCGCACACCGCCCCGAAGGGCCAACTGCTGGTGCGGTGCTACGTCGGCCGCGCTGGACAGCAGGAAGCCCTCGCGCAAAGCGACGAGGAAATCATAGCCACGGTCCGCGCGGAACTGCGCGAGATCCTCGGGATCACCGCGACGCCCTGGTTTACCCGCGTGGCGCGCTGGAACAACGCGATGCCGCAGTACCGCGTCAACCACCTGACACTCGTGGAAGAAACAGATAATGCGGTACGCGAGCATGTTCCCGGCGTGTTTCTCGCGGGCGCCGGCTACCGCGGCGTCGGTATCCCGGACTGCATCCAGGACGGCA
>CAZYAH010000117.1:5063-6673 GCA_964645595.1 uncultured Alicyclobacillaceae bacterium
CTCGCGGGCGCCGGCTACCGCGGCGTCGGTATCCCGGACTGCATCCAGGACGGCAGAAACGCCGCCGACAAGGCGCTCGAGCATTTGTTCGGTTAGCACTCAACTTTGGGCGGGACGCCGCTGTGGACGGGATGGTACGCTTCTGAACTTCCATTGCCGCGTCTGGGTCAGCGTCCCGCCTGTGCGTGCATAAATTTGACAATGGAGCGGCAGATTACAGTTATCACAATGCACGCATACGGAGGTCCGCATGGAACGTAACAAGAAGAATAAGACGGCGAGCAAAGTTGAGACATCAGAGTCGAAGTTAGCCCCCGGCATGACTGGTGTGGAAGGGTTAGATCGTGAAGCAACTCCTGAGGAAATTGCCGAAGGCAACATGACGCAGGTCACAAAATTGGAGTATGACGAGTACGATTCGAGTGAATCGTGAGCCAGGGGCGCGTCATTGGCGCAAACCTCTGAACATGCGTTCCGTCTGTGAGCGACATATGTACAATCGCCTAAATGTATTTCGGAAAAGGCTTCTTAACTTGCCTCGTTAGTCTCTTAACCCGTATCCCACAATCTTGTGTGTCTGTGGGTCAACAAATACCGAGACATCTCCCAACGCTGCCCTTTTGGACGTGAAAGAAATCACAAGGAGCTCCTTGCCCATATATTTTTCGGCCCCCAGAAATCGCCGGCTGTCCACAGTCACTCTGCTCACTTTCCCGCTTTGCCACGAACCAACAATTTCTGCTTTTGCTTCTTTGGACAATTGAAGCCAAACTTCTGCTCTTACGTCCGTTGGCTTAGTCGCCTCCATCGCAGAACCGCCTCTGGATATCGGGTGAACCCCACTCGAAGTATTGATGTTTCCCGAATCTCCGCAACCGACAAGAACTGCGGTCACAATCAACACACCAATAATCTTGTTCATGCGTGACACCTCTGACTATTTAGACGCAAATTAGCCAAAGGTGTTGCAACTCACCTGATTTCAGAAATTCGTCCTCTCTTCCCTTTTCATCGCCACGCTTGGAGCACTTCCGTGCCGTCGACGCGACCACATCACAAGCAAACCTGTGATAGCCACTCCGATAAACGCCATGGCACTCCACGAAGCGAAGTGGCCTTGGAACCGTTGGATGACGAAGCTTCCGACGGGAGCACTCAGAGAAGTGCCCACAGCAGATGCAAGGGACGCTGTGGCAAAATAACTGTTTTCACGGTGCTTTTTGGCCATATCCACCGTCACGAGGTCACTTCCCGGTGCAAGCAGTGTTGCACCCATTGCGATGAACACCACTGTTGCCACCGCTCCAAGGGTCGCGTTCCAAACACTCGCGATGAAAAGACCCGCCGTAATCAAAATCGTTCCATAGATAATAAAGTGATCGACATGGAGTTGCTTCATGAACCGCATTCTGGCCGTGACCAGCTGGAGAGTCGCGACGAGAATGGCGAACAGCATAGAAATCCCGGCCATTCCGGACATTCCGCCAAGCTGATTCGCCCAGACGACCACATTCGAATCGACTTGCCCGTACAAGAACCATGATCCCGCCACCAAAAGGCAAAAGGTCACCCACTGCTTGTCCTGCCATACGGCCTTCATGATTTGGCTC
>CAZYAH010000118.1:0-6672 GCA_964645595.1 uncultured Alicyclobacillaceae bacterium
CCACCCAGAAGAAGAGGATGTCGTAGCCGGTCACGAGCACGTCGGTCGGGTAAAACTTCGCCATGTCCGCGGTCGCATCCGGCCAACCCATCGTCGAGAACGGCCACAGCGCAGACGAGAACCAGGTGTCGAGGACGTCTTCGTCCTGGTGGATCCGCGTGGATCCGCAGTGTTCGCACTGCGCAGGATCTTCCATGGCGACGGTGATTTGACCGCAGTCGTCGCAGTACCATGCCGGGATCCGGTGACCCCACCACAGTTGCCGGGAGATACACCAGTCGCGGACGTTTTCCAGCCAGTGGATGAACACTTTTTCAAAGCGTTCCGGGACGAACCGGAGCTCTTTCCGATGCACGGCCTCAATCGCCGGCTTCGCCAACGGCTCCATCCGGACAAACCACTGCTCGGACAGATATGGCTCGACCACCGTTTCACAGCGGCTGCAGTGCCCAACTGCGTGCTGGATGGCCTCTGCCTTCTGGAGAAATCCTTCCTTCTCCAGCGCAGCCACGACTTGACCCCGGGCCTCTTCGCGCGACAGTCCTGCGAAGGATCCCGCCATTTTGTTCAGGCGGCCGTCTGCCCCGATGCACTGCGGCATCTCCAGGTTGTGGCGCAGCCCCACTTCAAAGTCGTTGTGATCATGCGCTGGGGTAATCTTGACGCATCCGGTTCCGAACTCCGGCTCCACGTACTCGTCTGCAATCACGGGAATTTCCCTATCGGTCAGCGGCAAGCGCAACATTTTGCCAATGTACGCGCGGTAACGATGGTCCTCTGGGTGAACGGCCACCGCCACGTCGGCAAACATGGTCTCCGGGCGGGTGGTGGCAATCGTCACCTTGCCGCTGCCGTCCGCCAGCGGATAGTCCACGTAATACAGCTTCGCTTCTTTGTCGAGGTGCTCGACCTCGATGTCAGACAGCGCGGTCTCGCACCGCGGACACCAGTTGATAATGCGGTTCCCCCGGTAGATGAGGCCCTTTTTGTACAGGTCCACAAACACCTTGCGCACCGCATTGGAGAGCCCCTCGTCCATCGTGAACCGCTCGCGAGACCAGTCGCAGGAAGACCCGAGCGCCCGCACCTGGCTTGTAATCACATTTCCGAACTTGTGCTTCCAGTCCCACACCCGTTCCAGAAACTTTTCGCGGCCGAGATCGTGCCGGGACAGGCCCTCTTCCGCCATCAGTGTCTTTTCCACGCGCGTCTGCGTGGCAATGCCGGCGTGGTCCGTTCCAGGCAGGAACAACGCTGAAAACCCCGCCATGCGCTTGTAGCGGATGATGGCGTCCTGCAGCGTGTTGTTCCACGCGTGACCCAAGTGCAAGGACCCCGTCACGTTCGGCGGCGGCATGACGATGGAGAAAGCGGGTTTCTTCGGATCCTCGTCCGGTTTGAAGAATCCCGAGTTTTCCCAGAATGCGTAAATCCGCTGCTCAACCGCATTGGGTTGGTAGACGGTGGGCAGGTCCTTTTTCAGCAATTGTTGTTCAGACATCTTCCCATCCTCCCTGTTTAATTTTGGATCAAAATAAAAAGCCTTCCCATCCCTCAGGACGGAAAGGCGTGTTCCGCGGTACCACCTGATTTCCGCGCCGCAGTTGAATTGCCGAATGCGGCGCAGCTCTCATTCATTGATAACGGAATGACCCGGATGTACCCGGCTCCGAGACGACGTTCAAGTGCAGCTCTGGAACGGCTTGCAGCCGATGACCGTTCTCTCTGTGCAGAGCAAAGACACTTTACTCCTTCTCTTCCTCGCCGTTCATGGTTTTGGAATTTACATTACATCATACATACCGCGATTCCGCGCTGTCAAGCAATCGACGTGGCATTCCGCCTTGATTTAGCGCTTTTTCCGCTTCTTTTTCTTGTGGTGCCGACGGACCGGCCGCGACTCGGATGCCGCCGCGCTCGCCCGGCGCTTGGCCTCGATTTCGGCCCGCTTTTTCTCCGACCACCGGGTCAGCCTCAGGTAGAAGTACGCCAGGAACAGTCCGAGCAACAGCGGGATCACGAGGTTCAGACCGATAAATTGCCAAAAGACGTGCATCTGCCAGGCCTGTTTGAACAGATTGAACTCAAACGCCAGCAGAAGAATCACGTCCACGATAAACATGGCGATGACGCCTGCAATGGCGTTGCCAAGTTTCCGTTCCTCAACTCTCGGCACAATGATGTACGAGATAATCAGTACCGCGAGCGGCAGACTTTGCACCAAGTCGTACTTGAGAGTGAACAGCATGACGATTTGCAGGACGGCGATGGAGAGTACCGTCAACCCAACAAATCGCCAACGCCAACCCTTCCAAGTCCACTTGTTCGTCGTGTACTCGTTTGCAGAACTCTGGTTGCTCATGGAGACCCCCACTTCATGACTTGTCCAGTCCAATCTTAGCAAGTCTTGGTCAGTTTGTCATGCAGCAGTTGATCTCACGCAAAATTGCCGTTTCGCGGGAGTAGACAATCGTACATCCTCCGCATATACATAGGAAAGCACGAGCCGGAGTTCCGAAAGGGGGCCGAGCACGGATGGGCTTTTTTTACGCGTTGGCCCGGTTTGTCAAACTGCTGTTGGCTTTTGCCATCTTCCTTCTGTTCCTGCGCGCCATCCTGTGGCCAAGCGCCATAGATTTGTTCATCCTGTTGCTTTTGTTCATCGTCTTTGTCGCGTTGTTTTTGGGCGCCCCTTGACACGAGAACAGTGGCCGCTCCACATCGGCCCGCACGACAGAAAAGGACACCGAGGTGTCCTTTCTGCCTTGCCTGCTAGAACTCTGGGTCTAAATGTGCGATGGCCCTATTCGGGACGATCCGCTGGCGTAACACTCCCCCACACTTTCGGGCCGTCTGCTCCCGCTCGCCGCGAGCTCTTCGTATTCGGCCGGGCTGTCGGTTTGGGCCGGGCAGCGCGCTTCCCGCGAGGCCGCTCATTCGCTTCGGCTCGCCGCTCTCGCAGCTGCTTTTCCTCGTCGCCGTGCCCGTCGTCATCGGCCTCGCTCGGCCCCCCTTGTGACTCATTGGAAACCAGCGTTTGCGCCGCGGTGACCGTGGCCAACGTCAATTGCAGTCGATGTTCCGCAAAGACCTCCTGGCAAGCTTGCGTCCGTTTTGCATCCAGTTCCAGCGAGGATTCGAGCAGGTCGACAAGATCCTCCTCGTCCCAATCTCGAGATCCCTGGTAGTACTTCGATACGACTTGCAGCGATCGCAGAGGCACCGACAGCAAGGAAGCGAGCAGCGCCGGCTCACCAGCGTCGGGTGCGCACTCGCGGTAACTTTGTACAGCTTCAGCGAGCACGTCCGGCGCCCAGTCGAATACCGGCAGCGAGCGGTGCAGGAAGAGAGCCGCATCCATCAAGGGTAACCCGGGATGAACTCTTTCGTAGTTCCAGACCGTGTACGTCGCGCCGTCAAACGTGAGGCTGTGGCGCGTGAAGTCCCCGTGGCAGACCCACCCATTCGCCGCCGACTCCGCTTCCGCGCGGGTGAATTGCACTTCCTCAAGCTTCGCCAGGGCGGATTCCACCCGTTCTTGCAACTCGTCGGCGAAGGCGGCAAACAATTGGCCGAACTTCGTCGCTGTCCCCTCTGCTTCCGCAATCTGGCGGTAGCTGGCCAACTCGCTGCGCATGCGGCGCAGTCGCTCCACGAAGGAGGGCGCTGGCGCCGACGCGACCTCTGCTGGGAGCCCGCCCCGCGCAGCCAAGTGCCACTCTGCCAGTACCCGCAGCCCTGCAAGCAGGTCCTCGCTACTTTGGACATTCAGTTCTTCTCCCGGCCACCAGCGCGTCATGTAGTACTGCCCGGTCGCGTGGCGAACGTACGGGTCGCCGTAGCGCGTCCGGATGAACCGGGGAACGTTGGCGAAGCCGGACTTTGCTACGTGCTCGGCACACCGAAACGCAGCGTCGAGCCGGACAGACGGAATGGTCACCCGCTTCAATGCGCGCCATCCGCTCGCGGTCTGGACCTTGACCATGTTCCGCACCAAGTGCGCGCGAATCGGCACGCAATCGTACTCTTCCAGCACTTCCGGATCGATTCCGTACGCTGCGATAGCACTCCACGGATCCGCTTGGGCCACGTCAAGCACCTCCCTTGGTCAACCAGTTGAGCAGCTGCCGAGCGGCCCGGTAGTGCCGTTCGACTTCGTCGGCGCTCCGAGCCGTTGCTTCCGTCATGGACCAATCTCCTTCGCGGGCGTACAGGGTCCTAAGCGCCAGGTGGGGGTAGGCGGCGTAAGCCAGCACGAGCCGCCGCTCCTCCGCCGATAAGGGAATTCGTTCCGCGTACTGCTCAACTGCCTCGACGACGCCCGCCGCGTGACCCGCTTCGCAGATGCCTGTGCAAAAGGAAGCGAGATCGTAAAGGCGAGTGTCCCACACCGGATCTGCCACTTGTAAGGTGGCCAGACGGCCGTTGTCGAGCACGCGCAGGTGTTCCAACCGGTACTGGTTCCAGGCGACGTCGCGGCGCTCCTTCCAGCGCTCTGCCACCTCGGAGTAACCCGTCTCCGCAAACAGATGAACGACTTCACCCGCGAGTTCTTCCCACATCTCCAGGGTGCTGGCGTCAAATCGCCTGGATTGTCTCTCCGCCTGCGCTCGGCCCAACACCTTCTCGACGCCCAGCCAGCGAGCTCCCTTGACGAGGGAGTCCTGCCATTTGCCGTACCTCTCGCCGCCGCATTGCGAAGTTGTGGCCGCGTACTGTTCCGAAAAACCTTCCGCCGCCTGGTGAAGGAGACACAGGTTGGCAATCGCAGCCGAGACGTCCGCGTGCGTCACCTCAGGCGGTGTCCCGGGCCAATAGTCTGTCAGGTAGAAGACGGAGTCCCCGTCGATGGGGACAACCCGGTCGTGGTGGACGTTGAGGAGGAAGCGCTGGGTGCGGCGAAACTCTCGATTAGCCAGGTAGTCCGTTAGACTCTGTCGGATGTGCGCGGAACCTGGAGTCACAACCCGTCCTTCGTAGGAGCGCTTTGCACTGTCGACACGAAATCGCCCGGGTGCCAATTGAGACACCCGGACGTCATCGGCGAGATCATAGGCGTCGAGCAGCGGCTTGAGCCAAAGGCCGTCCGGAGCTTCCATCTCATCACCGCCTTGGCAATCTGCTGTGGCCACTAGGGCCGCAGCACTGGTACCGTCGCGGGTACGAGCAGTGGCTGACCAGAGCGGACGGACTCCGTGTCGAGCCCATTCGCTTTCATCAGGTCGTATTTCGAACATCCGACGCGCTCTGCAACCAGCTCCAGCGTTTCTTCCTCCATCACGATGGTGTAGCGGAGCGTGTACTTGTTTTCCGGCCCGTTGAAATCGACAAACGACCAAAGGTCGTGGTCCACCTTCGCCCCGTCGGCGAAGCTGTGTGCACCCTCCGCGTACTCCGACCTCGGTGTGGCGTCGAACTCTGATTCGTCAGATCTCGAACCGCCGTATCCAAAATCGCTGCCGACCCGCACGGTCGGAACAAATCCCGACGCTGCGTGAAACCCGTCGTCGCCGAAACTGCGCGATGCCACAAACTCTTCCTGGTCGGGCGTATGCGGCGGCTCGCCGGACGCGTCGTCTTCCACGCTGACCTGATGTTCAAATTCGAACGCTTGGGGCGCGGTTTCGGCTGAGGCCTGCGGCTGCTCCCTGGGCTCCGGGGCACTCGCCTCGACTGGTGTGGTGACGTCTGAGGCTGGCACCTGCGCTTCAAAATCCGCCCCGGGTTCAACCGATTCAGTACCGTCGGCCGTTGGCGACCCGGCCCCGGCTCGGTCTGTGTAAAGGGACGCTTCTTGATTGAATTCCGGCGCGGCGGGCGGTGCCTGCCATTCCGTCGCACCATCCGCTTCAGGATAAAGCTCAAATCCGCCACGCGCCGCACTCACTGCTTCCGCCTGAGCCGGAAAATCGGTCGTCGTCGGCTCCTCCCGGCCTCTGCCCGACGCAGCGTCGGTCAGTGGATGGTTCGGATAGCTGCGCAGCCATCCCGCGGTTTCGACGGGAGTCCCGTCGTGGACGAATCCTTCCTGATTCAGACTGGCCGTGTGGTCCTCCCCGACCGG
The DNA here is from genome assembly GCA_964645595.1 of uncultured Alicyclobacillaceae bacterium. Classification (GTDB taxonomy): domain Bacteria; phylum Bacillota; class Bacilli; order Alicyclobacillales; family Alicyclobacillaceae; genus Alicyclobacillus_A. The sequence goes on from CAZYAH010000118.1 coordinate 6,065, forward strand.
AAAGGTTCCTGCGGACTCCGGAAAGACCGACTCTTCCTCCGAGGCAAAGTCCGCCGCTTCGGATCGAACTTCCGGTTCCGCGTCGAGGTCGACATTCCACAGTCTGTCAAAGAAGAGATCTCCTTGTTCTTGCGCGCCGCACTGGAAGTGGTACCCGCTGGCGCCGTTCAGCCCAGCCACCGTCAGGTCAGCCACCACGCGCAGCCACCCCGCGCCGAGTACTTCCAGCTTCCACGCCGCGATGCGGCTCTTGACGTTGACAATCCCTCGGGGCTGAGCCCGTACTGGGACGCGCAAGACAAACGGCATACGGTGGTGGACGTGCTGTGCATATGGACCTTCGTCAAAGTCGATGGACAGAGTGTCGAAGTCTCGGCTGACCTCGCGTTGCAGCTGATCCGCTCGCGTCAAATAACCTGCGAAGACAATGGCGCCTTCCAACACGTAGGCGTCGCCAATGCGGTCAAACGACGTCACTTCCGTGGCCACCGTGGCGTCCTCAATCACGTCGCCGTCCCGCACCGAATCGACGAAAACTTCCTGATCTACGGAAAGTTGGATGACCGGGGCCTTGTCTGCCTCACTCATCCGTCCCCCTCCTCTCGCAC
>CAZYAH010000119.1:0-6579 GCA_964645595.1 uncultured Alicyclobacillaceae bacterium
GCGCTTGGTGCGCTTGCCTTTCTCGCGCAGCAATGCGTGGTACATGCCAATGTTTTTCTCGCCGGTCACTTTCATCGTGCTCGCATCACCGCCGAGGTTTATCGCGTAGCCGCCTCCGCCCGCGGTCTTGCGGCAGATGGTGCAGTGGCAGTGCATGAAGGGAACGGGCGAATCGGCTTGCAGGCGGAACTTCACCGCACCGCAATGGCAGGAGCCTTTCAGATGCATATGCCCTCCGAGTGATGCGGAGAGCGTACGTCACGACGTATGGCTGCGGCTTCGCTTGCGAAAAATCGCGCTTGGAATCCTCTATTCAGTCACTCAACTGTCGCGTGGCGACTCGGGTCACCGCGGTGGTGCTCAGGTCGTACGTGTCTTTCGGTACGTGTCTTTGCGAAATATCTTGCCGTCGCGGAATGTGAAAACGTCAACACCACGCACCTCGACCGACTTGCCAGTGCGGTCGGTGCCACGGAACGTCCATTCGCTGAAGCCGCGATCGCCGCATACGACGTGAGTCGCTTCTTCCCAACGTGCATCGGGAAACGTTTCCCAAATTTTGGGGAAGGCTGCTCGCAGTGCAGCCTTCCCCTGATGGCGGTCGCCGAAAGCGTGCGAACCCACAGAAGTTTCGAACGCTGCATCACCGGTGACGAAGTTCAACAGGTCGTCGCAGTCGTGCCGGTTCCAAGCTGCCGCAAAATCCTTCAGAAATTCGGGGGTGACTGACATCTAGCTGAGCCAAGACCGCGACGTTCAGATAGCTTTAATGCTACTCGAACAACGCACGCGACAGCCCATTGGCGTTAGGATCCGTCCATGGGGTATCGAGGCAGGTCCTAATTCACCTGCAGCTCTGCAACAGCAGGCACCATCACCTCCGAAGAAATTTGCCAGCTTCCGACAGGGGACTCTTGTTGCGGTTGGCGAGAGAGGACGGAAATGTCGTTTTTAGACGTGGGCGGTCGGGCATGGGAAGAGTTGGCCAACGATGCCAACGTCATTCACATGGGGCATAACTGTAACCACTTGCCTCTGGATCCCAGTATCAATCAAGCAATGATCGAGGCGATCAAGAACGATAGATATCGTAACTATCCGCCGCCCTATGGTCTCGATGAGCTTAGAGCAGCAATTCTGCGTGACATCAACGTAGAGGGCACCGAAGTCCTCATCACGAACGGCTCGACGGAAGCCATCTATCAGGCACTCTCCGTAATTTTGCGGCCGGGTGACGAGACGATCATTAGCGATCCCGCGTGGCCCCACATTGCAAGCTTCGCAACTACGCTCGGGTCGAAGGTTGTTGAAGTGCCAATCTACGGCGCCGAAAATCGCTACAAACTGCTGCCGGATCTGATCCTTCCGCGCATCACCGACAAGACCCGGGTCATTGCGGTAATCGATCCTCTGAATCCGCTCGGCTCAAGTTATACGGAAGAGGAAATCAAAGGTATTTGCAAGATCGCAGAAGCCCGCGGGATCTTCGTGCTCCATGACTGCACCTATCGCGATTTCGCGTCACACTTCGTGCCCGCGCTGAGTTACTACGATCGCGTTGTCATGACGATCAGCTTGTCAAAAAGCTGCGGCTTTGCAGGACTGAGATTGGGCGCGGCAATCGCACGGCCGAAGCTCTTCGAGCAGATTGCCGAGAATCAGATTGCACGCTTGGGAGTGAGCATAGTCACGCAGTTAGGCGCTCTCGCTGCATACCGAAGCAAACAGACGTGGCTGCCTCGCGTTTTGGAACAAAATCTCAAGCACCAAGCGGCACTCAAAGCGTGCTTCGATAGCGTACGCGGAGTAAAACCGCTGGTTTTCCCCTCAATGGGAAATTTTCTGGCTGCCGATGTAACCGGGACCGGTTTAAGGGCGGAAAACATTGTGCGAAGAACAATGGATGCCGGTTTCGTCATACGCTCCGGCGCCTACACATCACGTAGCTTCGGACAAATGTTCGTTCGCGTTACGACAACCGTGCCTACAGATCATGTCGAGCGTTTTTGCGCGGCGTTTCCAGAAGCATTCGAGGAAAGCACATCTACCTCGGCTTCCCCATAGCATCCATGCACGCTCAATGTTCGTTCAGCTCAATCGCGATTGGCGCTACGCCAAGGAAACGGCATGACGACGCCACAAACACGCAGTGACCTTCCGGTTGGGCCCCTCCCTTTGCCCGAGACCGGTGTGCAGTGGAACGATTTGCAAAAAGAGCTTGCGATGCTGCAAGCTGGGGACGCGAAGTGGCGTGACGGGCGAGTGTTCGGAATCTATTTCCCCACGCGTGGCGATATCGAAAAGGTTGCTGAAGCGGCGCACTCGACGTTTTTCAGGCTCAGCACCCATCATCCCGAAGTTTTTCCGAGCCTCTTCCGCTTGGAACAGGAAGTGGTCGCCATGGCTGCGAACCTCTTCGCTGCCGACGATTCAATAGGAAACGTCACGAGCGGTGGCACTGAAAGCATTATCTTGGCGCTCAAAGCCGCCCGGGACCAAGCGCGCGCCGAGCGGGGAATCACGGCGCCCGAACTCGTTGTGGCGCGCACGGCATATCCAGCTTTCGTCAAAGCGGGCGATTTGCTCAATGTCAAAGCCGTGCGCATTCCGATCGATGCCGCGTTCCGGGCGGATGTGCGAGCGCTGCGCAACGCAGTCAACGCGAATACCATTTTGATCGCTGCTTCCGTGCCGACGATTACACATGGCGTAAGCGATCCGGTGCGGGAGATGGCGGCGCTGGCTCAGCAGTTGGGGATCAATTTCCATGTGGATGCATCACTCGGAGGGTTCCAGCTGCCGTTTCTCAGGAAGCTGGGACATCCTGTTCCGGAGTTCGATTTCACGGTCCCCGGTGTGACGACGCTCTCCGCCGATTTACACAAGTATGGTTATTCACCGATGGGAGCATCTGTTCTTCTCCACGGAAACGCCGCTACCTACAAGTATCAGGGCTTCGCAGTGCCGGAGTGGACTGGTGGGACTTATCGCACGCCTGGCGTGCTCGGCTCGCGATCGGGCGGGGGTATTGCAGCTGCTTGGGCGGTCATGCGGTACCTCGGTCAAGAAGGATATTTGAATCTGACCAGAATCCTCTGGGAAACGACACAGCGTTTTATTAAAGGCATCGAACGTATTGCAGAGCTCAAAGTGATTGGGCAGCCGCAAACCAGCGTGCTGGTATATAGCTCGCAGACTCTCGACATGCAATTGGTCGCTAAAGGCATGGAATTGAAAGGCTGGAGCGGACGGCCGCAAGCCGATCCTCCGAGTATCCGGCTATTGCTCGCGCCATACCACGCTGAGATCGTCGACAATTACCTCATGGACTTGGAGTCAGTGGTGATGTCAGTCCGAAATAGAGAGCCTCTTACACAAAAGGCTGTTGCATGAATTCCAGATCATTAACCCTCGTTGGGAGACGGGTATGACAAACGCGCTACGTAAGCTCAGAAATTCGCTCTTGGCAGGGGTGGCCGTTTTCTTATGTATTTCGAGTGCACTCGCCCAACAGATAAACAAACCCGCCAACTATCCGACACGAGCCATCGAACTTGTTGTGCCATTCGGCGTGGGAGGGGGGGTCGATGCGCTCTGTCGAACGTTGGCACCCCTCTTGGAAAAACGATTAGGAGTTTCCGTGGCGGTCGTCAATAAGCCAGGCGGCAACTCTGTTGTGGCGATGAACTATGTCACGAGTCAGCCTGCGGACGGCTATACGTTGACGGGAGTCACCAACGACATCCTAGCTGCAATAGCGGGCGGTTCCACCAAGCTCACGGTGGATGACCTGGTATGGCTGACCCGGGCGCTGCCGGACATCGAGATGTTCTTCGTGCGCGCGAACGAGACGCGGTTCAAAACTTTTGACGAATACGTGGCATATGCGAAAGCCAATCCTGGGAAGCTTTCCATGGCCGTTGCTGGAGCGGGCGGTATGGAACAGATAGTCGCTACTCTGGTTAATCAGGCTGTTGGAGTATCCATCAAGTATGTGCCCTACGATGTTCCCACCGAACGCTATGCCGCGCTGTTAGGCGGCCATACAGATCTACTGCTGAAGGAACCGGCAGACATGAAGCAATATCTCGACGAGGGCCGAGTCAAAGTGCTGATTCAAATGATCGATAAGCGGCCGCCACAGTTTGCTGACGTGCCAACGTCAGTCGAAAAAGGGATCAACGTCACGATGGGACTGTGGCGCGGGCTGGCAGTGAAAGCGGGCACTCCGCCCGAAATCACAAATTATCTGTACGCGGTAGTCAAGGACGCGATGAACGATCCAGCTTATCTTGAATTCAAGAAGAAGCGGGGGCAGGTGCGCCCTGATTACGTCGAAACTCCCGAGCAATTCAAAGAAAACGCAAAAAAGGAGTTAGAAGCTATCAGGGAGGCAAGAAAAATGATGCGGTAACAGTTGTTCGAGCGCGCGAATCCGCACTTGGATTTCGCGATGGCCACGCGATAACAAGATGTCGATCAATGCGATCTCGGGACTCATATTTTCGGCAGTAAGCGGCTTTTTGTTGTGGATAGCCTATCTCCCGCACGAAGCTTCGTTATCCGGAAGTCTCGACACCATGTATTGGCCGCGGGTCGTACTCTGGGCTTTGTTGTTTTCTTCAATGGCCTTGGTCACTACGGACTGGTGGCCTAAAGCTGAGCGTGCGGGGGTGGGGAGCGGCGAACGGACCAAGGTTGACCGCTTTCCCATTGCATCACTGCTATGTTGCGCAGCATATTTCGTCGCGCTCGCATTTCTAGGCTTTCTTGTTTCCACCTTCCTGTTCTGTGCCGCTTTCGCGATAGTGCTGGGTTATCGTGACTGGAAACGACTCGCGGTGTTCTCGTTCGGTGTAACTGTGATCATGTGGCTGGTCGTCATAAAACTCATGCACGTTTTGTTGCCCCGGGGCATGGGGATTTTTCGAGACGTGAGCCTGTTGTTTTACTAAGAGGTTAATTGCCCGGTGGAACAATTGCTGGCAGCGCTTTTGGCAATTTTCCAGCCGGAAAACCTTTTGTTGCTGGTCGGCGGGTCAATTATCGGGGTTGTCTTCGGGATGATCCCCGGGCTGCAAAACGTCACCGCATTATCGATTCTTCTCCCATTCACTTTTGCAATGGCGCCGACGCAGGCGTTCATATTGATGGTCGCGATTTATAACGCCGGCGTCTTCGGCGGCTCGATCACCGCGATCCTCTACAACATCCCCGGCGCGCCCGAGAACGCAGCTACGACTTTCGACGGACATCCATTGGCGTTAAAAGGGCGAGCAGCCGAAGCGCTCGGAACAGCAATCGCGTGTTCCGCTCTCGGTGGATTGTTTAGCACCTTCGTACTAATTTTTGCCGCGCCCCAAATCGCGCCGATCGCTTTGAAATTCGGGCCTCCCGAGTACTTCGGGTTGATATTTTTCACGCTTTGTGTAATCGCCTTAATGACCGATGCTGTTCTCAAGTCGGTCGTCTCCGCGTTACTCGGATTGCTTTTTGCCACCGTTGGGCTCAGTGGGATTACCGGCCAGCCCAGATTCACGTTCGGCAACGAGCACTTGCTGGGTGGTTTTGATTTTGTAGTGCTTGTTGTCGGAGTGTTCGCCGTTGCCGAAGTGTTTTCGAGAGCTGAGCGGGAATTGAAAGGAAAGGCGGCGGTCGTCGCGACTGCTAAGTTGGCAGCCAGGTTTCCTCGTTTGCGCGATTTTCTCGAAATGAAAGGCACGATCGTCCGCTCGAGCCTGTTAGGAACTTTTGTCGGGATTCTTCCGGCTCTTGGCTCTGCCGCTGCCGCATTAATGGCATACGCCATGGAAAAGAAACTATCGAAAACTCCGGAGCAATTCGGCACAGGAATCCTGCGCGGAGTAGCCGCACCGGAAACTGCCAACAATGCAAGCGTTGGCGGGGCGTTGATACCGCTACTCACTCTAGGAATTCCGGGAAGCGCCTCAACGGCCGTCATGCTTGGAGCTTTCCTGGTCTTCGGATTGCAGCCGGGAGAGGCGCTGTTTCGAAATCAGGGCGAACTCGTCAGCATGATCTACGTTGCGATGTTGCTGACTAACGCAACGATTCTGATTTTTGGCGTCGTATCGATACCGTGGTGCGCGAGGTTTATGAAAACTCCATTCGCGTACTTAGGTCCTGTCATCATCGTTCTGTGTGCGATTGGCGCCTACACAGTGCGCTCGAACATAGCGGACGTATGGTCTATGTTCGCCTTTGGCGTCTTCGGCTATGTGCTGAATCGGTATGGCTTTTCAGTGCCGATATTTGTGATGGCTTTCATTCTGGGTGACATCGGCGAAAGCGCATTCCTGAGATCAATGCTGCTTTTCGATAATGACTTCTCGCAGTTTTTCTCGCGGCCAATCAGCGGCTCCCTGATGGGCCTTTCGATATTGGTCATTTGTTGGGTCATCGCAAGGCATGCGATCCGCTTTTGGCAGCGTTTACAAGCGTCCTCTGCGTGATTCGGAGGGCGTATGACCGGCGCTTGGCGTACGTCACATATCAGGCTCAGTACCGGGCCCGCACGCATGTAATGCAAGCGCAATCGCGTGCTCGAATCGGGTGCGC
>CAZYAH010000120.1:0-6475 GCA_964645595.1 uncultured Alicyclobacillaceae bacterium
GTATTGGCCTCCGAAGCCAAGGGTCGTGGGTTCGAATCCCGCCGGGCGCGCCAGACAAGAAGGCGGGCGTGTACGCCGACTGAGCTAGCCGCTCTTGCGGGCGACCCCGCGGATGCTCGGGCGCACGATCGGCAGGGCCTTGCGGATGCTCTCGCGCTCGATGCGCTCGATGTTGAATCCCGCGGCCGTAATGGCGGCCTCGGTGCGCCGTGTAAGGTGGCAGTTGCCCATCAGGTGCTTCCACACCGGCTCGATGCGGCGCTGCCACTTCAGGCGGTTCGGCTTGCCGTCCGCGGCGACGTGCTCGATGAACACCAGCTTGCCGCCGGGCTTGAGCACGCGCTGAATCTCCTTGAGGGCGGCTTGCTGGTCGGGGACCGAGCAAAGCACCAGCGAGCACACCACCGCGTCGAGCGAGGCCGGGGCTGCGGGCAGGGCTTCGAGCGAGGCGTCCGAAATCTCGACGTGATGCAATCCCGCGGCGATGCGCTTCGCTTGAAGCTTGCGCCGCATGTGGGGGTCGGGCTCGCAAAGCACCAGCCGTGTCACTGTTTTTGGGTAGTGGGGCAGGGTGACCCCGGTTCCGGCTCCCACTTCAAGCACCTCGCCAGAGAGATCGCGCAGCAGTTCCGCGCGCCACCGATCGAGGCAGGCTTCGTTGCTCCCGCGCGTGAAGCGGTCGTAGACCGCGGCCATCAGCCAGGACATTGGATCACGCGCTCGTTCTCGGGCGTTGACTTGGCACTGTGCGCTTTGCGTAACCCAGCGTTGCGCTAAGCGACGGCGCGCTTGCGTGCCGTCCGACTTGGGCGCGTAGTCATACGTCCTTGCGTCTCGATCAGACGACCCGACACGAACTTGTGCAGGACGCTCGCCATCAGCGTCTGGTATGGAACGCCTTCCTCTGCGGCTCGGGCCTGCAAGCCCTCCAGGTCCCGCGACGAAATTCTTATGTTGACGCGCTTGTTCTTAAGCAACGTAGCTTCCGCCGCGGCCCTAAGCCGCGCGATCTCGCCTTTCTGGTTTCGAACGGGCTTCCATTCGCCTCGTTCGAAAGAGGCAAGAATTTCCTGTTCCAACAGCTTTTCGCCGTTCATGTCACTTTTCTCCCGATAAGAATTCCCGCGTCGCCTTGCGGCTCGGCATGATGCTCTTCAAAAAAAACTCCTTCTCGCTTTCAACGTAAGGAACGAGGTAAGCGTAGTCCCGTATGCGTACCACAAGCATCTTCTGGTGCCCGTACTTCGCCCGGTTCGGGTGGTGCATGACGCTGAGAAGGCCGCCCTGCGAGATCGCGGAAAGTATTTCCTCAAAAGAGACGCCACGTTCCGCTTTGAGCGAAAGACTCTTCTCGGCGCTCCATCTCACGGGTTTCACGCCCTAGATCATACCTTGTGTGCCTTATGTGCTCAAGACGTATAACGTTCGCGCCCACCGGCGCGCGCACGTGATGGATCAACGAAGCGAGCTGCTTCTCGCGCGTCCGTGTGGGGCGCGCTGTTATAGCTCAGCGTTATGGAAGCAAGCGCGAATCGAACCACATGCTTAGGGCTATCTGTATTGCTGTAGGGCATTTTCTCCCCAACCAACGACTTTGCCGTTTTTGAGAACAATCCCAGTGGTCAAAGATTTTCGTACTGGTGTAAAGGGCTGGTTTTTTCGAGTTACGTAATAGAGCGCTTCATATTGCGCCCCATCTTTACCCAGAGACGTTTCAACCGTCCACGGATTGTTCACGATTCCGTTGCCTGTCTTTGCGGTGCTATTCCCCATGAGTGCAATGACATCGTTCTTGTTCATACCAACAGAAAGCTGTGCCAACTTCGACTGGTTTGCGGACGCTAACTCCGCTAACGTCAGATGTCCTCCGAGACTTGCGCAGCCTGAGAGCACTACTGCAATAACTAACATAGTTAGTGCGCGCATGGATGTTCCCCTTTTGTTCCTTGTGTCGCGGTATTGATGAAAGCACCAAAAAAATACGAACCCAGTTTCTTCTGAGCTCTAACAGGCTGTTGAAATTCGATCTTCGAGCACATGAAGACGCGAGCCCAAAAAATCTGTAACGAATGAATTCAAAGCGTTGCGAATTTCATGATCACCGTTTTTGGTCATTTCCTATTGTCTGGAAGCGTTTTTCAACAGCCTGCTAACGTCCCGCATGAGCGGACGGAGCCAGGGTCGCGAAGCGACGCTGGCGACGGTGATCTTCATCCGATTTAGTGGACACATTTTCTGAACGACTCAGCAGTTATGCCCCCGCACGCCCTCTAGTTACTAACGCTGACCGACTGGAACAAAGAAAACCCGCTCTCCAGAGGAGACAAGCCGGTCAGGTGTGTGTAGACGCCTCCAGACACATGACGGCTGTCGGTTACTCTCGAGAAGCGTACCGCGTTAGGTCGAGGTGTCCACATTATCGGATGAGGTTCTCGGTCCGCCTCGATGCGGCGGTTAGTTAGCAGCATGCTTCTGCGGCATGTTGTGGTAGCCCCAATGGCCCTCGGCCCGAGGTGCCGGAGTGCTGCGCCCACGCTGGCGGTAAGCCAGCACGTAACCGACTCCAGGTTCCAAGCACAGTGCCCAAACGACTATGTAGCCACGGCGCGTGAAGTTGATCTTCAAATGACCTCGCGCCTCGAGTTCGATGAGCGTTCGCTCTGGGTCCTTGGGCTTCTGCGGCATTGGCACCATGCGAAGTCCGATTGTTTGGACGTACTGACGAATCCCGTCGTAGTCTGCTACTACGCGCGCGAGTTCGGTCGGTGGAAGAGTTTTCAGTGGCATATTCGTCACTCCTAGTAGTTTTCTCACTGCCAACCAACGTCCGGCATCAGGGGCGCCGGCACCCCGCCAGCGATGCAGAACCATGCATATTGGCGTCCTCTGCATGCCGAGGTTAGCCGGCTGCCGATTGAGTATGAGCGACATTGCGTGTCTGCCGTGTCCCCTATTGGACCTGTGAGAAACCATCGAAAGGGCCGAAGTAGGTCGCACTGAACCTGTCCAGTATCCCCCTCAACTCATCAGTTGGGGCTCCGAACACCGTGAACCGCCTTCGATCGACCATATTCGTGAACCGTTCGCCGTACATTTTCCCGAATGCTAGTAAGTGCGCCACGGCGGCGGCTGAGTCCGCATACCGCTCGTAGACGTAAACGACCTTACCGTTCTCGCTGACAAACCGTTCGTAGATGAGGACACCAGGCTCGCCCTTCGTGGATTCCACCATCTCTCTCGTCAGCACCCGAAAGTTGTCGAGTTCGCCGGGCTTGACCGTCAGCTCGACTTGCCAAGAAACCTCACCGCGCATGTGAATTGTTCCCTCTGTCTGACGTTATTGGGTGGACGGGCTTTTCTAACGGCTAACGTTCACAGTAACCGGCGCGCGCCCAGAGACCTAAGTAAGGCATGACGTCTCCGCGCGCGTCCGCGTTAACTGGGCGGTTAGGTCGCAACGCGTCGCCCCCAAGATTGTTTGTTTGGAAATTTGTTGTACACCCAAACTATGCGGTCATACAGCTCCATCGCGTCATTGGCGTGAAGAGCTTGCCTAATAGCAGCTCGGCCCGAGGCTCTCTTGTCACGGTAGTAATTCAGGGCAATAACAGGATCGGTTGTCCACTCAGCAAAGATCGTCATAGCGCCTTCGTCGTTCACTGAAGTAGGCAATTCAACAGCCACGGTTTGAACCATATTCGTCACACCAGGATGACGTGAAGGGTTCCTTGAGGCGTCAATACAAGTTCTAAGTCCGTTACAAATAGATGCCAATTGGTCCAAGTGAATCAAAAGAGCCAATGGTTTCCCTTCTTTGCTAGATAGCTGAACGATCCAATAGCCAAGCCAATTGGTAGATATGATCTCAAAGCGCCATCCCGAAATGATTGCCTCCACGAGAATGTCATTTGCTTCGATTTCTTTCGGAATCATCGTCGGCTTTCTATCTCTTGCGACCTAACGCCGCGGTTCACGCGCGCCGAGCGAGCGCAGCGCGCGAGGGAACCGCTGCCCGGAGGGCAGCGGTGTCGCGTGGAACCTCTTGTTAGGCGGAATGTTTGCGTCCCTCATGCACGCGGTAGTGTTTATTGGCGAAGGCAATAGCCTTGTCGTACTTCTGTTTGTCCTTTGAAGGTGCGACCGCTCTCATAGCTTCAAGCGCCGGTACATATGGGTTCCTGCCGTTCACCGTGCCGTTGTTGAAGGCGAATGCATAAACAGGGGCCGATGGCTCGTGAGTGATTATTCCCGGCTCATCTACTAGGCGATAGTGTGCTCGATTGGTTAGCGCAAGGGAGGTTCCAGCAAGGCGGCTGTAGACACTTGGCGTGAGGATAAACCCTACCCATGTTTGATTCTCGGCGTATCGGTACGCGTCGATAAGGGCCGGCCCGACGAAGATGTTCTCTGAGGACTGCGAGTAGAGCGAGCCGTGGGTGAGAGCTCCCCGAACAGGGATCTGGTGAAGGAGCAGGTTTTGGAAGAACAGCCGGCCAACCTGCTCGACATACGAAAAGTCCCGTTCGCTGTCATTCCGTGAGTAAATAATAAAAGTGTCAGAGAACCAAGAGTAAATAAGCCCCAGCCGTTTCTTCGGCTTCGCCACACTTTTGAGTTGATCGAGAGCCTGCTGGTATAGGGGAATGACCTGCTCGATATTCTGATCGTGTACTAATGAAGTGAACCCAAGCAGGTCCAGGTAATAGAACCATCGCGTTCTGTACCGTAGCGGTCGATATCCTTGAGAGTCCATTCCGCCTAACGTCCCGCTTCAGGCGCGCGGTGGTTCATGTGCGTCGCCTGCAACCAGCTCTTAGGCGCTTCTTCACGTGGGCTCTCCCTTCTCAAATCGCCGCACGATATCGGTATAAACCTGGTCAGAGAACTCCGTGAAGTCAAAGAGCATGAACATTGGGGCCAATATGCGGCGCACATCATCCACGAGTGAATCCCGGATAGAGCCGAGCACTACAGCAATCTCTACTTGGGATTCGTTGTCATGCGCTTGCTTGGGAAACATATGCCGATTGAAGCTAGCGCTAGTCAAAGTGCGGCCAGCTAAGCCGTCATGAGCAACGCGGACGCTGAGCCGCGTGTCTGGCGCCGCCCCGAGATTCCCGTATAAGTTGCCCGCGAATAGCAGAGCCTCGGTCACACGAACAATTCTGGTGTTAAAGAAAATCTTCTTCTCATCCCTCATATCCTCGAACAGATTCTGGAGCAGATAAAAATCTCCATTGCTCCGTAGCGCCCAGTAGTCGTAGGACGTGCGTCCCATCATGGTGTCTTTCTCGATAGCAATCTCGGCGCGAATTCCATCTGCGAACGGCCGTGGCCTATCTTCGGAGCGGCTTTCAAGGGTGACCCCGATGGGCCAGCCAAATGTCTTGATCTCCGACTTCTGAACGGCGTTCAGTAGCTCTATCTGGGATTTAGTGATTGGGCTATGGAGGGCGAATCGAAGCTCCATATGTGCCGCCACCTTAAGCTTTGCAGAACCCTTTCTGGCGGACGCGACCTGTTCTTCAAACCATTGATCATTCAGAATTGGTGCGCCGGTCGCAGTGGCGCCAGTGGGGCCGGCTACCCGGCCCGGCAACGCGGCCATGGGAGGCGCGCCTGAGAATGGATTGGAGCCTAGCAGTGGTTTCGCCTGCGCTGGCGCGCCGAATATTTCCCGAAGCAACTCTTCCAACTTCGTCTTGTACTGTGCGTCCTCAGAGAAGTCGATATAGAAGCGAGGGCGCTAGAAAGCGCGGCACCTTGAGGGTGGAAGGGTTTTTCCGAAGAACTGGTATGAACTTCTTAGTGTCGATATTCTGAATTACCTCTACCGTCACGATTAGCCGCTCATAACCCACTCCGCCGGATCCTTCGTCGGCCTTCCTCACGTACTGTTCAGAGCATACAAGCAGCACTCGATTGGAATCCGCGATGCCCTTCTGCATAAAGGCGGCAATGTCTTGGCCGAGAGACAGATCCCATTGATCGAGCACGGCGTCCACTCCGTTGGCACGTAGATCGGTGGCCAGCTTCAGCACCCACGACTTGTGCACGTCAGAATCGTGCGAGTATGAGATGAAGACAACGGGAGAACTCATTGCTTCTCCACGAGATGCTTAACGTCCCGCATCATTAGTGGCGTGGGGGGTTGTCATTGCGCAGTTCGTTCTCTGCCCCAAGCACTGAAAGTCGCGCGCGTTCATGCTTGTCGTGAAACTCAAGGTACTTCTCACCATCATCATGGCGGGACATACCTGCCATGCGATCTCGACCATACGTCACATAGAGGATAGTTTCTTCGCGAGTAAGGCCCACGAGTACCTCACGACCTTGTGCGTCCGTTGAAAAGGCCCGCATTTCCCGCAAATAGACCTTCTCTGAGTCTGTGAATTCAAACTTCGTTGACATCGGATAGCGCCTAACGAATGAAAGGGACTTCCCCTACTCGAAGCGGGCCGTAGCCCGCACGGCA
>CAZYAH010000121.1:0-6457 GCA_964645595.1 uncultured Alicyclobacillaceae bacterium
GCACAACGGCATCGTCCAGGTATTTGTCCACGATGGGCGTCGCTTCATCGACGGTGTGGCCGCGAATGTCAAGCTGCAGGGGCATGGACTTTGGCATACCTCTTCGGAAGGACGCCGTCTGCGCTTTGGGCTGAGGCGTTTTTACGAGTTCGAGATCCGCCATGGGCACTTTCATTTTCAAGAGGCCGAGCTGAACGGTGTAACTCTCGCCGTCTTCGCTGCGCTCCACGACCTCGCCTTTTTGGCCCAGCGACAAGACCTTGACTTCCGCCCCGACTGGGATGTCCGAGGTCGATTTGGCTTTACGAGCACGCTGGTTGCGTTCCTCGGGAACCGCCTCCTCGAGTCGTTTGCGCAAGTCCACCAACTCGTGGTCTTTTACGTTGGCCCGCATGGACCGCAGCTGTTGAATGACTTCGTTGGCTTCGCGTTCTGCGCGTTGGACAATTTCCTTGGCCTCCAGGACAGCGCGCGAGCGGAGGCTCTCCAACTCGCGCTCCAGTTCATCCCATTCTTGTTCCAGCTTCGCCCGCAGCGCTGTAGCACGCTGTTCCTCATCGGCTGCCTTGCGGCGCAGCTCTTCCGCTTCCCTCTGTGCCTGCTCCATTTTGGCAATCAGGTCTTCGACGCGCCTGTCCTCGGTGGTGAGCATTGATCTCGCTTGCTCGACGATGCCTTCCGGCAGTCCCAGCCTCGATGCAATCGCAAGCGCGTTGGACCGGCCAGGTACACCGACCCGCAAGCGGTACGTGGGGCGCAGTGTCTCCACGTCGAATTCGACGCTTGCGTTAACAGCCAAGGGTTCGCGAAAGGCATACGCCTTGAGTTCCGCGTAGTGAGTCGTCGCTACGACGCGAGCTCCCCGTTCCTTCAGGTGCTCCAGAATGGCGACCGACAAAGCTGCGCCTTCGGCCGGATCCGTACCAGCCCCAAGTTCGTCCAGCAACACCAGGCTGTCTGCAGTCACTCGTTCCAGCATCTGAACGATGTTGCGCATGTGCGAAGAAAAGGTTGAAAGGCTCTGCTCGATGCTCTGTTCGTCGCCAATGTCGGCGAAAATGCTGTCGCACCAGCCGATGTCACTCGGCTGGCCCGTTGGTATGAAACACCCGGACATGGCGAGGAGCGTCAACACCCCGACCGTCTTCAGCGCAACGGTCTTCCCACCCGTGTTCGGGCCCGTGATGACAATCATCTGGTAGGGATCACCCAGTTGAATGTCAATCGGAACCGCAGTTTCACGGGGAATTAGCGGATGGCGCGCCTGGCGCAGCACCCAGGTGTGGTCAGACCGCAGCCGCGGCCGTTCACATCGTTCTGCTTTCGCGTAAGCTGCTTTGGCGAACCACAAGTCCAAGTCTGCCACGAGCTCCACGTTGCGGCCCAATTCGTCCGCGACAGCGGCGACAACGCCGGAGAGCACCTGCAAGATCCGCTCGATTTCCCGGGCTTCTTCCACTTGTTTGGCGCGCACCCGGTTGCCTGCTTCCAGCACCGCCTGAGGCTCGATAAACACGGTGGCCCCTGACGCGGAGTAATCGTGTACGACACCCGGAATCTGGTTTTTGTACTCCACTTTCACCGGCAGGCAGAAGCTGTTGCCGCGGACGGCAATGACCGGGTCCTGGAGGTATTTTTGGTGCGTGCGCAACATATGCTCCAAGTCGCGCCGCATCTGATTCTCCAGTTGTCGGATCTCGGCCCGAATTTTTCGCAACTGCGGCGACGCGCCATCATGAATCGTCCCGTCTTCGGCAACCGCCTGCCGAATTTCGACCTCCACCTGACGCGCGTCGTACAGTCCGGCAGCGTGAGCGGCCAACTGAGGAAAATCTGCGCCCTGCTCGGAACTCCAATCCAGGGCTAGGCGAATTTGCCGGGCGCCAACGATAAACTGAACCAGTTTGTTCAGTTCCTCAGGGCCGAGAATTCCGCCAATCGAGGCCTTTTTCAACTGCGGACGGATGTCCGAAATCCCGCCGAACGGTAAGGCGCCGCGGCGGACGAGAAATCGAAACGCCTCATCGACCATCGCCAGTTCCAGCTCTGCGTCTTCGAGCGAAGAAAATGGCTCCATCGAAGCAAGCCGCTCCCGGCCGAGCGAGCACGCGGCAAAGCGCTCCATCTGAACCTTCACTTTGTCAAATTCCAGTACAGAAAACACCCTTTTATCCATGAAAACCGTCCCTTTGCGGCATGTGTTCAGCGCGGCAAAATCGCATTCATTGTACCACATGTTTTTCGCGAACTTCGGACATGCTATGTGCAGCACGCAGGAAAGGAGGAATAGCGTGAACATTGTAGGAACCATAGTTCGCTTTGTCGTTTCCGCGCTGGTTCTGATGTTAGTAGGTTTCCTCGTACCAGGTTTTCGCGTCTCGGGATTTTGGACGGCGCTGCTTGCGGCAGTTGTCATTGCCCTGTTGGGCTGGGCGATTGAAGCGCTGTTTGGCCGCAGGATCTCTCCGTACGGACGCGGCATTGTGGGCTTCATCTCCGGTGCGGTGGTTCTGTGGGTTGCGCAAATGTTTGTGCCTGGCATGCGCGTCACACTGCTCGGGGCTCTGATTGCCTCGCTCGTAATCGGTATCATCGACCTGTTTGTCCCCACGGAAATGCGGGGAAAACAAAGTTAAAAATAACGGTCGACGACCCGTTGACGCGGGCCGTCGACCGCTCTTTTAACAGACAATCACCGCACGCTGTGCAGCCACTGCTGAGCGTGCATCCACTGGACAATCGCCGAGTCCGCAAGTTCGCTTTGAACGCGGTCGTTGTTGACGTAACTGAGGACCAGAGATCCCACGTAGACGAACAAGGTCGCCAGAACGAGTCCCACCACCAAGCCGGCCAGGCGATTTACAAGCGACAGCACGGGCAATTGAAACAGTGCGTCAATTAATACCAGTCCGTAGCGGATCAACAGAAAGGAAACGACAAAGACCAGACCGAAGGCGATGGCTCCAGACAAGTCGCCCAAAAACAGGCCGATGACCCCCGGTGGTTTTGCCTTCCACGAATGTCCGCTGAGAAAGGAGGCGACGACTGGCGCGACGAACGGCTTCAGCCACAGGGACAGAAAGTAGGCAATCACTGCTCCAAACAGCCGGGTTATTTGTCGGAACAACCCAGTGCGGTATCCGTTAAGACCGCCGAGTGCAATGATCCCCACGATGATCAAATCCAGTAGGTCCAATCCATTCACTCTCCCGCTATCCGGCGCTCAAGCGCACATCTTCACGCTCGAGTCCGCTCATCCAACAACTCCAGCAGAGATTCGTACTGTTCCCGGAGCTTCACCAATTCCTCGGCAATGTTGAGGGCTGTCAACACGGCAATCCGCTTGGGGTCCAGATTTGGGTTGGCTTCCGACACGGTTTGCATGACGCTGTCCACCAGTTTTGCGATTTCCAGCAACGTCTGCTCATTCTCCGTTCCGCGCAGGGTGTACTCCGTTCCTCCGATCTTCACCTTTACACGACGGATCACATCGTCCCCCATGTCGTTCTGCCCCCCTCTCTCGTCACTGTGGCTCTATTCGGCCTGAAACCGGGAAAATCCTGCCCTGTCAGGTGGTTCGCAGAACAGCGTTGAACTCGTGCGCCCATGCGTCCACAATCTTTTGCTCGACCGCGACAATTTCTTCGTCCGTGAGCGTCCGGTCTTCTGCGCGCCACGTGAATCCGATGGCGATACTCTTCTTGCCCTCCGGAATCCCCTTACCGGTGTATAGATCAAACACCTGACAACCCTCCAGAATGGAGGCGCCCAGATTCTTCGCTACCCGATGTGCGCATTCAAGCAGCGCCTGTGCCGGAACGCGCATGTCAACCACCACCGCGAGATCTCGGCGGGAAGCCGGATAGCGCGGCAAGCGATTCACTTTCCACAAGTCGTTCACACACTCCACTAACAGGTCCAGGTCAAACTCCGCGTAAATCGCGCGCTCCACTTCTAGCAGAGCTCCCGTCTCCGGGTGAAGTTCACCGATTGCGCCCACGCGCTGCTCACCGAGCCACACCTCAGCGCTGCGGCCGGGATGCAGCCAGGAGACGCCGTCGGTCGGGACGAACCGCGCTTCCGCGAGCCATCCGAGCGACTCCAGCCACGTCTCCACGACGCCCTTGGCGTCGTAGAAGTCGTACGGCCGGGACCGCTGTCCGATGGCAGTGTCGGTGGATCCAAACCAGAGCCCCGCCCACTGCTGGCGCTCACAAGGCTGCTCTTCGAGCGGGAGTCGAGTCGGCCAGTAGACTTTGCCAATTTCGAAGATGGCTCCGCCCGCGACGCCGCGCGCCAGGTTGTACCGAGCCACTTCCGCCAGGCTGGGCAACAAGTGTGTGCGCAGGACCATCCGCTCTTCGGACATCGGATGCAGCAACGGGATGGTCTGCCGATACGGCGAATCCTCGGCGATGCGCAGCTTGTCCAACTGCGACGGATGTGTCAACGTGTACGTGACCACTTCGTTCAATCCGCACCCAATGAGAACGTCCCGCGTCCGCTTGCGCAGCGTCTGCGCAGCACTGCGCGCTCCCACGGTGACAGGGCCGATGGGCAGCGAAGACGGAATCGACTGGTAGCCGAGCAAGCGGCCGACCTCTTCCACCAGGTCTGCCTCCAGCGCGATGTCCGGACGCCGCGTGGGGACCTCGACGCTCCAGAGGTCGCCGTCTTTTCGCACGGCAAACCCGAGCCTCCGGAACACGTCCTCCATGGCCTCGGGAGCGTGACTGGTCCCGAGCAGTTGATTGCAACGCTGGGGCGAAAACTTGACGACGGTCGCGGCACGCGACGCGTCTGCGCCGTTTGTGGCCGCGACGACGCCACCCAGCGGCGTCGCTCCTGCGAGGTCCACAAACAGTTGCGTCGCCCGGACGAGAGCTCCCGTCACAGCCATCGGATCGATCCCTTTTTCAAAGCGCTGCTGCGCTTCCGAACGCAGCCCCAGCCGTTGGCCGGTCCGCCGCACCGAAGTGGCGTCAAAGGCGGCAGATTCGAGGACGACGGACTTCGTCTGTGCCGTAATTTCCGAGTTCTCGCCACCCATCACGCCGGCGATGCCAATCGCGCGCTCAGGGTCAGAAATGACGATGGTCTCGCTGTTCAGCTCGCGGGTCTCTCCGTCGAGCGTGACCAGTTGCTCACCCGCCCGACCTTGGCGGACCACAATGGTGTGTTCGCGCACCTGGTCCAGGTCGAATGCGTGCAGTGGCTGCCCCCATTCGAGCATCACGTAGTTGGTGATGTCCACGGGCAGGTTGATGGGCCGCACGCCCATCGCCATCAGGCGATTCTGCATCCACATGGGCGAAGGGCCTGTCGAAACGCCCTGGAACGCCTGTGCCTCGTAGCGTGAGCAAAGCGGCGTGTCAATCCGCACTGCGACCGGCGACGAGCCGGACGTCGAAGGCGTAACTTCCTCCGGAAACTGGACCGGGCGGTTCAAAATCGCCGCAATCTCGTACGCCAATCCCCGCAGGGACAAGCAGTCGCTGCGGTTCGGCGTCAGCCCGATGTCGAGCACCACGTCGTCCAGGTCGAGATACGCCACCACGTCGGCGCCAACCGGCGCGTCCTCAGGCAATACGTACAACCCTTCCGTCTGCTCCTTCGGGAGAAGCCTCGTTTCCAGACCAATCTCCTGGGCCGAGCAAAGCATCCCCTGCGATTCCACACCGCGCAGCTTCGCGACGCCGATTTTCCCGCCAGGCAACGTCGCCCCCGGCAGCGCAGTCGGGACTTTCATGCCCTTCGCCGCGTTCGGCGCCCCGCAGACGATGGTCCGCAGATCCCCGTCGCCGACGCGTACCTGGCAGACCTTCAATCGGTCTGCGTTCGGATGCGGTTCGCAGGCCACTATTTCCCCAATCACCACGCCCGAGACACCCTGGTTGCGCGGCGTGACCGATTCCACTTCCAATCCGACACCTGTCAACAACTCGGCGAGTTCTTCCGCCGAGACGTCGTGCAAATCTACGTACTCGCGGATCCACTTGTAAGACAGCTTCACCCTCGCATCCTCCTCACAAGACTCGGTTGAACTGCTTCAGCAGTCGCAGGTCGTTCTGGTACAGCAGCCGGATGTCGTCGATGCCGTATTTCAACATGGCGATCCGCTCGGGTCCCATACCGAACGCAAATCCGCTGTACTTCGAGCTGTCGTAGCCCGCGCCATCGAGGACTTTCGGATGGACCATACCGCATCCGAGAATCTCCAGCCACCCCGTTCCCTTGCAGACCCGGCAGCCGGAACCGCCGCAGTTGGTGCAGCGAATGTCCAATTCGGCGCTCGGTTCGGTGAACGGGAAAAAGCTTGGCCGCAGACGGACTGACTGGTCTGGCCCAAAA
Organism: uncultured Alicyclobacillaceae bacterium; assembly: GCA_964645595.1. Classification (GTDB taxonomy): domain Bacteria; phylum Bacillota; class Bacilli; order Alicyclobacillales; family Alicyclobacillaceae; genus Alicyclobacillus_A. Next base: position 6,352 of record CAZYAH010000121.1, read on the forward strand.
ATCGCGCGGGCAAACTGTTCCAGCGTGCCTTTCAAGTCGCTCATCCGAATTCCTTCGTCGACCACGAGCCCTTCAATCTGGTGAAACATGTGCGAGTGCGTCGCGT
>CAZYAH010000122.1:0-6449 GCA_964645595.1 uncultured Alicyclobacillaceae bacterium
AAAGCCGCCTCCATCTTCGGCCCCCTCACCTACGGCGCCGTCACCTGGATCTTCGAAGGCAACCACCGCCTCGGTATCCTTGCCGTCGGCGCATACTTCGTCGTTGGACTGATTCTTCTTATCGGCATCGACGTCGAGCGTGGAAGGCGCGCTGCGCTGCAGACTACGTAATGCAACGGACCTTGGACCTCTTCTCGCCAGTTGTATCCGCGGACTCCTGGCATCCCAACTTCGCCACCCAAATTAGTCGGCCCAACAGGTGGGATCGCGAAGTGATACAAAATTGGGCAGAAGGATTTGTAGATCGCGACGGAAAGTTCGTTACTGAGTTCCAAAAAACCTTCAATTCATCATTTTGGGAACTCTACCTTCACGCCGCACTTCGAGAACTTCGACTGGCGGTTGACTTCACGAAGCCATCTCCAGATTTCATTGTTGTCACCCCGCCCCCCTTCTCGATCGAGGCCACTGTCGCCAGTCACGCCGAGGGAACCTTGCCGGAACACGCACAAGCCGGCGCACACCCGCCGGAAGATTTGAATGAATTTAATCGACAGACGATTATTCGACTCTCAAATGCATTGCATGGAAAACACAAGAAATATGTCGATAAGTATCGGGCATTGCCCCATGTCGAGGGCAAACCGTTTGTAGTAGCAATTGCTGCATTTGACCGCCCATATTTCAATCTCACCTGCCAACGAGCAATCGAAGCATTGCTGTATGGATACTATGTTGACGAAGAACGCTGGATGGCAAATGACCCGGCCAATTCTCCGCCGCCGAAGAGCACCATGACGTCAGTTACCAAGGACAACGGAGCAATTGTTGAATTAGGTGTGTTCCAAGACAACGTAATGCAAGAAGTAAGCGCAGTGATTTTTAGCAGTTGCGCGTCTTGGGGAAAGGTACGCGCACTGTCCAAAGATCCAAATCCAAACATTGTTTTTAGTGCGGCTCGGCAGAATATGAGTGGGCCGATGCCACATCAGATAGTCGCTAGCAAAAAGGACTATAAAGAAACCTTGCTGGACGGCCTTAGGGTATATCACAACCCCTCCTCGAATCACCCCTTAGATCCTGCAATTTTTCGGAACCGGGACGTCTTTCAATCCTACTTCTCCGACGAGTGTCAAGAATGGAAGCACGAGCAAACCGACGGTCAGTTGCACTTCAGGGGTGTTCAAACATTCTTGACTGCGACGAATTAGGGTCAGAGTCAATTTCCAAAATTCACACTGACCCTAATTTCCGATCAAAAGTGTAGACAGCCGATGTACACAAGACAAATTACCGAACTTCAGGACTTGATCGAAAAGCCCATGGAACGCGAATGGCTCGAACTCAAATCCTGGATAGATCTGAAGGACAAATCGTCTTCGGCTCGTGCAGGCATCGCAAGACATCTTGCAGCCATCGCAAATTACGGCGGCGGCTATCTCGTCTTTGGCTTCAATGACGACGGCACGCGATGCGCGGCAAACAGTGATGTCCGTAAGCACTACAGCCACGATGTGATCGCCGGAATCGTCGTCCGGTATTTGCAGCCGAAATTCCAGTGCGAAGTCGCATTCGAGAGCTTCGGCGGCGTTGAGCACGCGATTGTCTGGATTCCGTCGCATGGTTCCAGCCCGGTAATCACCAAAGCGGACGGGCCTCAAGATGCAAAAGGCCAGCCGCAGGGCATACGCGCGGGCACGATATATATCCGCTCGCCGAAACCCGAAAGCGTGCCAATCACATCGCCGGAGCAGTGGGACAAGCTAATACAGCGCTGCGTGCTAGCGCGGCGGGATCAACTGGTGGCCATGTTTTCTTCAATCGTGTCGGGCGGAATATCAACGCCCAACGTGGAACCAAGCAAAGGGCGCGAGCAACTCGATGACTGGCACCGCGCAACACAGAACGTGTTCCAGCAGGAAGCAGCGAAAATGGAGCTCAAGATTCGGCATTGGATTGAGCAAAACTTCGTGCAGTTCTCGTACATGATCCGAAGCGCGAGCGGCAGGCAAATCCCCGCTTCCGAGGCACTCAGGGTTGTCGAGAAGGTGAACAATGCGGTGCGCGATACTGTACGCTATGGATGGAGCATGTTCCATCCGTTCACGCGTCCAGAGATAAGTCCGCGCTTCATGACAGATCCTTCAGTAGATAGCGGCAATACGGAATTTCTGCAGACCAGCCTCTTCGAGGAAAATCAGACCGGTCACCTCGATGTCTGGCGCATTTCACTCGACGGGCGCGCAAGCCTCATCCGAAATTTTCATGAAGATCGTTTCTCTAAGCGTCCTGACGGAATCGGAAAAGATGAGAAATGGTTTGATGCGTGGTTGCACGTTAGAGACATCACGGAAATTGTACGACACGCGAGGGCCATGTCCGAAGAATTCGACGAAGTTGAAGAAATCTGTTTTCTGATCGAGTGGAAAGGTTTGAAACTAAGAGTACCTGCGACCATAAATTCCGAACGTTACGTTTCAGGGGACGCCTGCCAGAGCGATCAGCGAATCGTGTTCTCGTGCTTTCCGCAGGCCGAAGTCATAGGCAACCTGCCCGCCGTCGTCAGCAGCCTATATGCCCCCGTGCACCGAATGTTTGACGCAAGATCCAATATTTCGCCCGAATGGGTGAAAGGCCAGATACCGGGATTCATTGTTCCCGGGCTATAGAGAACAAACGGACCCTACCCACGTCAGACGGCCAGCAAGTCTAACAAAAGTGCCAGATGCAATTTCAGGAGAATTTCACTCTGACGCTATTTGCGTTCACCCATGCTTTCTATCGAATGCGATTTAGACGCCACGAATTCTTCGTGACGAACGGAAGGATCCATCCTTCATCCCGCCCAGAAAACACAAACCTGGTGCTGTTGGAAACCGTGCGCCGGTTAATTTCGCGAATGGCATCAGGGCTTGCCGAGACAAAACCTTCCGATAAATCGGCCCTGTGCGTTGCCCAGAGGGCGATATCACTTGATATCGGAAACGAAAGTTCTGAAGTCTTATTTCCAATACCTTCGTTGCTGAAAAAGAAAACCGGATTGTCGCTCGTCAGAAAGAAATCCTTCCCGGTGCAAGATATAAACGTCCAGGTCATCTGAGCCATTTTTCCGATTGATTCGACATACATATCCTGACTGATAGCGCGATGCCATATCTCAACGGGAGGATTGTTTTCGTAACCCAACAGAATTTTTATGACATCCGCCTTTCGTTTTTCTCCAATCTCTTTGAAATCCGGTTCTGATTTTATGAGCTCATCGATTCTATTCAGCACACTCCGCCCAACTTCGTCTGAGATCTTAGGTAAGTTTCTTTTGAACCGCTGAAACCCTTTGGGCACTCGTCGCCACTGTGCTACCAAGTACTTTGCAAGATTTCTCTTTTCATTCGCGTCAATCTTGGCCTTGGCCCTAATCTTGTCGATGACCGCGTTTGCGGGTCCTTCCACTTCATTTGCGAGCTGCGTTTCTAATTCTTCCGAGTAGAACTTTGTCTCCTGGGCCAAGTTCTTAACTTGAGTTTGAAATTTGCGCTTTTCTGCCCGATCGTATGCCCAGAGGTGATGGCCTAGATCGGGCGCGAACCCTCTCAAATAGTGACGAGGAACGTAGTGATGTCCCATCTGGCGAACTAAATCACACGAACTTGCCGACCACGTACCCGATGACGATTCCCACGATTAGCGCAATCGTCAATCCGCGATAGGTCAGGACGTCTTTGGAGTAGCCGCGGCGGATTGCGACCACCGAGATGACGTAGCCGATGGCGTTCAGCAGCCAGATGAAGGGCAAGGCGAGGATCTTGACGATCAGCGGGCCCAGGATTGGAACGAGGCTTATCGTTGCCGCGAGCCACGCGATGGCGTTGGACAGGAGCGCGACTATCAGCGCGCCGCCGCCGACGAGCCGCGCGTCCCAGTGGCGGTAGTAGGCCACGACGACAAGAAGGACCAGGGAGATCCAGAGGGGCACCATCACCTTCCAGCTAGGCGGACGCCGGCGCGGCTTGATCAGCTCGGCGGTGTTGAATTCAGGGTGCGCGCCGGCTTTCTCGTCCTGTTTCGCGGAATGTGCGGCAGGTGAGTTCAAGCAGCGTCGATGCTGGCGAGAATCATTCTGACCCTATTTGTTGTCTGCCCGGCGCCAATGCCTCACGCGCAAGTTCTAGCGTTGCAACGGCTTGATCCTTGCTCACGGACGGAAAAGACTTCAGAAAGTCATCGAGCGAGTCGCCCGCTTCTAGGTAATCGAACAAATTCTTCACCGGGACGCGTGTGCCGACGAAGACCGGCACTCCTCCTTGAATCTCGGGATCGCTACGAATTACATTGGATTTCGTAACTTCGTTCGTCGCTTCGTTCGCCATGTCGATCATTCCGGCGTGCCGCCGAGTTGCGCCGGAATATCCATCGCGCCATGCAGGACGCGCACGATGGTCAGCCTCGCCTTGGTCGCGGTGAAAAAGATCACGTAGTTGCCGTGGGCACATGAGCGCAGGCCCTCGGCCAGCTCTGGGCGGGCGCGGTAGGCCTGCGGCGCTTTGGCGATCGTGTCGCACTGGGCGCGCAACTCGGCGACAAAGCTCAGTGCCCGACGCGGGTTGTCTTCGGCGATGTAGTCGCCGATCGATTCCAGGTCCCGCTCGGCGAGCGGGGACAGCGTGACGCGCATTACGCAGCGCGTTTGCCGGTGAGCTTGCGGTACTTCGTTTCCAGGCGGTCAAACACGGCGCCGGCCGATTGCCCCGGGCCGCTCGCCAGACCAGCCGCGATTGCCGCGCGCATTTCCTCGTGCTGCATTTTGGCGCGGGCATTCTGATCCTCAAGCAGGCGCAGCCCCGCGCGAACCACCTCGCTGGCGTTGTTGTAGCGCCCCGATTTGACCTGTTGCTGGATAAAGCTCTCGAAATGGGGGCTGAGGGCGACGCTGGTGGGCATAGCGGGTCTCCTAACTATTAGTAATAGTTATTAGACCGGGGCCGAGGCGGCTCGTCAAGATGGACTGGGTTGCGGCTGCCACTTATCGGGCGCCGGTGAAGGCTTCATGCAGCAGCGACTTCTTCAGCGCCTCAAGCGCGGCGAGCTTGCGCTGGTAGATCTCGTTCTACGACGACATCAAGTTGGCGATTCAAGAGCACCCCCATAGGTGAACATTCTACGTCCGCGGCTATGGGGTGCTGGCTCGGCTGCGGTATCATGCGTTTCCCCCGCAAGAACCCTACTGAGGAGAAGGAATTATGACAATCAAAGCCGGTGACCTACTGCCCGACGGCAAGCTTTCGGAGTCCACGGAGTTCGATTCGGCGACGCATTGCGCGATGGCGCCCAAGGAAGTGGACGTGGTGGAGGCGTCCAAGGGCAAGAAGATCGCGGTGTTCGGGCTGCCGGGGGCGTATACGCCGACCTGCTCGGCCAAGCACGTGCCGAGCTTCCTCGAGAACCTGGACAAGCTGAAGGCGAAGGGTGTGAGCGAGGTGTGGTGCGTGGCGACCAATGACGCGTTCGTGATGGCGCATTGGGGCCGCGATTTCAAGGCGATCGGCAAGATCCGCTTCCTGGGCGACGGCAGCGCGGCCTGGACGAAGGCGCTCGGCCTCGGCCTGGACCTGAACGCCCGTGGCATGGGCCTGCGCATGCAGCGCTTCTCGATGCTGGTGGACGACGGCGTGATCAAGTCGGTGAACATCGAAGGTCCGGGCAAATTCGAGGTTTCCGACGGCGCGACGATGTTAAAACAGGCCGGTTAACGACCTGTTCCCTCACGTGAAGCAGGCCTGAGCCGCGTTACACCCTGATACAAATGCTCACAGCGTGCTACAGGGCGGGCCGGTAGCCTTTGCCAGTCAACATAACTGGTAGGAGACCTGAATGAACCGATTTGTAACCGCTCTGGCCGCTGCTTCGTTTTCGCTCGCGGCAACTTTTGCCTACGCGCAAATGACGCCGCCCGGAGGCCCGGACAGGGGGCAGATGCACGAAGGCATGAAGGCCGCGCACGAAGCCTGCAAGGACAAGCCCGACCGTCGCGCCTGCATGACGGAACAGATGTGCGCCAAAGCGTCCGACCCGGCGAAGTGCCAGGCGCACGCCAAGAAACGCGGCCAGCACATGCAGCAAAGCACTGAGCAGCGCCAGAAGATGCACGAGGCCTGTAACGGCAAGCGCGGCGACGACCTGACCAGCTGCATCAAGGGCCAGCGCCAGCAGCTGCATGCGCAGCGCCTGGAGCAGCGCCAGATGGCGCACGAAGCCTGCACCGGCAAGCGCGGCGAAGAGCTGGGCAAGTGCCTGCACGAGCAGCGCGGCAAATCCGGCCACCACAGGCCCGGCCAGAAGGGATAAGTCCCGCAGTTGCCGCGCGCGCGCACTGAATTCAGCGCAGGACTGCGCGCGAGCCTGCCGCTGCTGATCGCGGTGGCGCCGTTCGGCCTCGTCACGGGCGTGGCGAT
>CAZYAH010000123.1:0-6446 GCA_964645595.1 uncultured Alicyclobacillaceae bacterium
TGTCGTACAGCCGCTTCATGCACGGTCTGAAGCTGGCCGGTGTCGATGTCAACCGCAAGATGTTGGCCGACCTTGCCGTATCGGATCGCAAGACGTTTGCCGAATTGGCGAATGTCGCAAAATCAAAACTCCAGGCGTAACAGTGCGCCTCTTCTTCCGGCCGGGTTCCGGCCGGTTTTTTCATCCGGCAGGCCATTCCGGAGCGCATACAGCGCCGGCCGTTGCCGCGAATCCGAGTACCAGGAAGGATGGACGCTCCATTGTTTCTTGAATCGCCACAAAACCCGCGCGTGAAAGCATGGGCTTCATTGAAGACTCGAAAAGGCAGGCAGCAGACGGGGCAATTCCTCGCGGAGGGACTAAGACTGGTCGATGAATTGCTGCGCTCCTCACTGGAGGTTACGGCATTGTTGTGGGACGTCTCAGCAGACGAATTGCCGGACTCGCTCCGCGATGCCGCAAGTGAGCGAGGAGTTCCTATTTTTGAGCTGTCGCCAAGCGCCTTCAAATCCGTCAGTGACACGGTGACGCCCCAAGGTGTGATGGCGGTCGCCAAATTGCCGGACAACAGCCGCATGGACGGTGCGGAATTTCCGTCGCACGTCTTGTTGCTGGACGGCGTGCAAGACCCCGGCAACGTCGGAACCTTGATTCGAACGGCAGATGCCTTCGGGATTGGGGCAGTGTGCTGTGCCAATGGCTCTGCAGATCCATACTCCCCGAAAGTCGTGCGCGCTTCGATGGGCGGCCTGTTTCACCTGCCGGTGACGTCGGTGGACGGTTGCTCGTACATTCGGATGTGGCGGGAGAAGTGGCCGAATGGCCAGGTCCTAGTTACTGCTGCAGGAGCGCCACTTCCATGCGACGAGGTAAATCTGCGCAACCCGGCGTTAATTGTGATTGGCGGCGAAGCGTACGGAGTCTCGAAGGAAGTTGTGGAACTGGCAGACCAAAAAATTCGCATACCCATGACAGGCATGGCCGAAAGCCTTAACGCCGCGATTGCCGGGGCGGTTATTCTCTACGAGGTGTCGCGTCAGCGTCGTTAAGGTCAGTCCTGCCTGTCATTCTGTCGTGTCGGATCCTGCGGTTGGCAGGTTGTCAGCGGGAGACTCGGGCGGCAGTGTTTCCGCCGCGTTCATTTTCCGTTTCAGCCAACGGTGGAAGTACACGTAGCCGACGACGAGCACTGCCAACACCAACAGCACTGGCACAAGGTTCTTTTGCCAGTCCGTTATCAGCCGTTGGAAAGCTTGCTCGATGACAGATCCGGCAAGAATGAAGGTAGTGGTCCAGATCAGTGAACTGACAAACATGACAGGAACATACACCCACAGGCGTACGCGGTTAATACCTGCGATATACGGTACAATAATCCGTATGCCGGCAATGTAGCGTGAAAGAAACAAGGTGGGCAGTGTATACTTGGCGAAGATCCGATCCGCCTTGTCTATGCGCTCGGGCGTCAGGCGGATATACTTGCCGAACCGCACCAGAAACGGACGGCCAAACGCCCGTCCAATCAAGTACCCGAACATGGAGCCCGCAAACGTTCCGAGGGTGGTTGAAACGAGGAGCCAAAACAGGTTTAGATTGTATGTGTGTTTGTGCCACATGATTCCGGCTGCTGTCAACGTGGTTTCCCCGGGGACGGGAATAAACAGGTACTCGAGTGCGAGACCGCCGCACAGCCCCCAATAGCCATATGTCGATAACAGGTGTGCGATGTGTTGTTGCAATCTGGGTACCCCTTTGCTTTGAGTTAGGAGGAACACGGTGAACTCGACTACGGAATTGCGCCAAATCTTTAACCTGCCCAAATCACTGTCTATATTTATCCTGGGACTTTGCGAATTTGTTCGCGGCGCGTTGCTCTTTTTTATATTACCAATTTACGTCCGCGGAGTGCTAGGTCTTTCTGCTTCCATTGTCGGGTACGCCCTGGCCGCCCACTACACAGTTGACACGGGATTGCGTGGGCCGACCGGGTGGTTGACGGACCGGTTTGGTCCCATGAAAGTTCTGCCGGCTGCGCTGGCGATTGGCTGGCTTGGCATTTGGTCCATCATTCACGCGCACGATGCCTTCCACGTTATCCTTGGCAGCGCGTCTCTTGGGCTTGGCATGTCCGCCGTGTGGCCTGCTGTCATTTCCCGGGTAACGGGCGGGCTTTCGACCGAAAGTTACGCCACGGCCATGGGCGGCGTCATGATGGCCTGGTTGATTGGCGCTGGGGCTGGTGCCGTCAGTATGGGCTGGTTGCTCGGAGACCACGTTGGCAGCGGCTTCCTTGCGCTGCTTGCCGTCTGGTTGATCTCCATCATCCTGTCCGTATTCGCCATGCAAGGCTACCGAATGGAGGAGCATCATCGGCACCGTCTTCATATTGGGCACATTCTGAGGGAAATCGTCAACGTTCGACTGCTGATTCCCGGAATGTTCTTTCAGAACTTGGCCATGGGACTGTTGCTGCCAGTATTTGTTTTGTACACGCATTATGTACTCCACCTTGACGGTAAGGTGTACAGTTATCTGCTGGTCGCCGGTGGCGCAGCGACGGTGCTCTTGCAGATCCCGATGGGCCGTCTGGTGGACAAGTACGGCTATCGGCCATTCCTTGTCACCGGCCTTGCTGTCTGTTCGGTATTATTGCCCACGACTGTGCACTTGACGACGCTTGGGAAGATTTTTCTCTGTGTCGCAGGGCTGGGCGTTGGCTACGCTCTCATTCTGCCGGCCTGGAACTCGGTTCTGGCGCGCAGTGTGTCGGAACAGCGGCGAGCGGTCATGTGGGGGATTTTCATGACGGTGGAAGGCCTTGGAATGGCTGTGGGTCCTTTGGTGGGAGGCAAATTGTGGGAGGACGTCGGGCCGACCGCGCCGTTCTGGGTCGCGGCGGGAATATTGGTCGTGATGATGTTTCTCTACGGATTCGTCCGAGTTCGCCCCGTTGCGGATCAATGACAGCAGTTCGTTGAACGAGACAGCGTAGTGCCTTGCACATGTCGACGCAAGAGGAGGGTAAGGGGATGCTTGACAGCGACCAGTACATCTGGGTGAGTCCGCTCGTCGCCATGATTTTGGCGCAGATTCTGAAGCCGCTGCTCATCATGTTGCGATTGCGCAGGTGGGACTGGCAACTCGTCCGCAAATCGGGCGGTATGCCGAGTTCGCATACGGCCTTGGTGGTCGCCTTGGTCGCTGAGCTTTGGCTTCGTTGCGGTGGCGACAACCCGTCGCTCGGAATTGCCATGTTTGTCGCGTTGATTGTCATGTACGATGCCGCCGGAGTCCGATGGCAGACTGGACGTCACGCAGCGGTACTGAATCGATTGTTGCATGACCTCCGTGCGTCCAATCAGTTGACAACTCCAAACGTTGCACAAGAGCAGCTCACTGCGAAAGAGATTGCTCCGCTTCCTGTAGCCAAATCGCCGTGGTGGTTGATTGATTGGCCCGTGCTCGAAGAACATGTTGGCCACAAGCCCGTCGAAGTGCTGGGCGGCGCTGTAGTGGGCCTTGCCGTAGTCCTGATTTTGCATTGACTGCATTTGGGCCAACCACTGCCTTCTGAATCCACAGATCTCCGCATATTATCCCTCTAGCGACGCTAGCGACGCACACTCTTTGCGCATCGATTGGAGGAGGTCTCACGGTGGATCAGCAATGGCGCACGTACCAACCGTGCCGGAGTCCCTTTGATCCTTGTCCTCCGCTTCCCAAAGCCTACATTGTACCGCCCAACCAATACATCACCTTCCAACCCACAGGAATGAAGCAGTTTTCCCCGCGAGAAGCGTTAAGGCGAGGTACCCTCTGGCCAGACCTGTACAGTCCCTACGAACCACGCTACAAGGGGAGGGCACAGTCATGAGCCAGACCGTGCCGAAGGAGTATTACCAATACCTTCACGAACTGCAGGTGGTCGACTTCGTGTTGGTCGAACTCACGCTCTACCTGGACACTCACCCAGATGACCAGCAGGCTCTTGCGCAGTTCGCTCAATTCCAGCGCCGCAAACAGGTCCTTATGCAACAGTTTGAAATGGCTTTTGGTCCTCTGCTGCAATACGGCAACAGCCCTGTGGGCCAGACTTGGAGCTGGTCGGAAAGCCCGTGGCCGTGGCAGGTGTAGTCCGTGGCGCGCTGGCATCGTCTTTGATGGAGTGACGACAGGACCGAGGTGATCCACTTGTGGATTTATGAGAAGAAGCTGCAGTACCCCGTGCGAGTGAGCAAGTGTGATCCGAAGCTGGCCAAGTACCTGATTGAACAGTACGGCGGCGCGGACGGAGAACTCGCCGCAGCTATCCGCTATCTAAACCAGCGCTACTCCATCCCCGACAAGGTAATTGGACTTCTCACCGATATCGGCACCGAAGAATTCGCGCACCTCGAGATGATTGCGACGATGGTCTACAAACTGACGAAGGACGCGACACCGGAACAGTTGGCAGCGGCGGGGCTCGGGGAACACTACGCCGACCACAGCCATGCCCTGTTCTACCACAACGCGGCCGGAATTCCGTTTACGGCCACGTACATTCAAGCCAAGGGAGATCCGATTACAGACCTCTACGAAGACATTGCCGCGGAGGAAAAGGCGCGCGCTACATACCAGTGGTTGATTGACCTGACGGACGACGTCGACATTCAGGATGCGCTCAAGTTCCTGCGCGAGCGGGAAATCGTGCATGCGCTGCGTTTCCGGGAAGCAGTGGAAATACTGAAAAGTTATCAGGAGCAAAAGAAGGTGTTTTAAAACAGAACATCAGAAAACCGGACGAGGGCAATTCTCACGTCCGGCTGTTTCAAGAGGGGCTGGGTGCCAGCCCTTCATTCTGTTACACTGGTGCCTTGAATGGTTCTCTCTGTTCGGCTAGCACTTGTACATAAGCTGCATCAGGGATCGAATAGTCAGTCGGGACACATTTTAAAATTTGGCTCCATTGTTCACTGTCGAATTTCGAGTAATCCAAATCAAAGCCAAAAATGTTCGAAACGACATCTTCTTGACCTACTCTGGTCTTGATCAATCCATACTTACCAATCAAATTCGGGACGTTTCCAGAATCTTGAGGTGAAGCGTTTCTTGTCTCGATTGCCTGCCGGTATACGTTCATTGTTTGTTCAAACAACGTTTTTGAAGAATACCGTTCTCTGCCTCTGACGGCCGCACTTAATGCCAATTTGAGACGGAGTTGTGTATTGTTCATTAACTCCAGTATACTTTCAGCCAGTTGGGCACTGTTGCCTGTTTCAAAGATCAAGCCAGTTCTTTTGTGTTTGACGACTTCAGGTATGCCGCCAGCGTTTGAGGCAACACAAGGTTTACCTGCCACTTGTGCCTCCATCAGTGTATACGGATGCATATCCTGAATGGAGGCCAGCACGACTGCGTTGGACAATCTCAACAAGGCGGGAACGTCCCAACGAGCTCCAAAGAATACGATATTCTCTCTTACACCCAATTGCTTCGCTTGCACTTCCAATTCATATCTTAAATTGCCATCTCCGATGAACCAGCATACGAAATCCTTTCGTTTTTCCTTAAGTATAGCCAATGCGTCTATCAGTGTTTTGTGATCCTTTTCGGGTACGAGTCGAGCAGGACAAGCAATCACAAATTTTCCTGGATTTTTTTGCTCCTCGGTCAAGTGAGGATACGGATCATGCTTTAACTGAGTGAGAAATGGCTCCAAATCCATTCCGTAAGGAATTACGTTGATTTTGTCAGCCGGAACTCCGTAGAGAGTACTCAATTGTACTTTTTGCCACTTCGTTGGAACAATTGTTGCATCCGTAGAAATATGTCCATAGTACTCCTCTGCTACAGCATATTTCCAATTGAGGCTATCCTTGCTCGTTATTTCACCGGAATTTAAATACTCGGTAGCTAGAATACCATGTATCGTCGCAACAAGAGGAGTGTTTTTCGGCTTAACTCTCCACAACGCACGAGTCGACAGGATATCGTGGGTATGAATCAAATCGTAATCGTTCAAGTTGAGTAAAGCTGCCGCAACTTCAAAAGTATACCGCTCAATCTCCCTCCAACGAATTCGAGGGTCGACGTGCGGTAATGCATTCTCGTAGTACCGGAATACTTGATGATCTATCACATCTTTGATTGTGGGTTGTTCAAGACGATGGCCTACGGTCTTGTCAATTTCAGCACCTGTTAAAGTCCATCCAAACTCATTCGGGACATAATTAAACTTGTAAATCTTATTCATGCCCGGGTGATGGGCCAAGATGTCAACCTGATGTCCGTGTTCCTCAAGTTCCTTCTTTAACGTATAGACATAGCGGCTCAACCCCCCGTAGTGTGGGAGTTCAAAGTAGCAAACAAACAATATTTTCAAAATACTCAGCCCTTTCTCCGATTTGATCTTTCAAGCCCCATTCTTCACCAGCATGTTATGTTCACACATTATACGTGGAATA
>CAZYAH010000124.1:0-6431 GCA_964645595.1 uncultured Alicyclobacillaceae bacterium
TTATCTGTTCCGCAATCGCGTCCGGGAGTTCAGGTTGCGCTGGACGTGGCGGCAATTGACGACGCGCAGCATGGTGCGGGCTCTGCGGCGACTCGTCTTTGCGCTGCAATCCTCCGGCGAACTCCCGCCGCGGGCCACGACGCTTAGGGACCTGCAGCGGGCGGCGAAGACGTACGGCGTCAGCGACACCGACTACCGCCATTTGGTGCAAACCGCGGAGGCGAACTGGTACGGCAACAAGACGCCGACAGAGGAGGAACTCGCGCGGGCGAGGAAGACTTGGCTGCACTGGATACTGCAAATCGGCCGCCGCCATTCGTAGAGAAAATCGATTATTGACGAATCTAGTAGCAAAAAGTAGAATGGTGTCGTTCAATTGAAAAAGGCTCGTATAATGCTGGGAATATGGCTCAGCAGTCTCTACCGGGCGACCGGAAATCGTCCGACTACGAGGTTCTGTGTGTGCAGGTCTGTGGAACGCCCTGCGGGCGTTCGTATTGTTTTGTGCAGACTGACCCTGGCGCCTCGTATGCCGTTTCGTCCATTGACGAAAGCTAACGCCTACGAGGTGTCAGGGTTTTTCGTTTGCTGCCGCATTTCACTGCCACTCAGTCAGACCGTCGGACGGAAAGGGAGAGTGAAGCCATGACAGGGCGCGAAATCGTTGTCGTGCTCGATTTCGGTGGACAGTACAACCAGTTGATTGCCCGCCGAATTCGAGAGATGAAAGTCTACTCAGAGCTGCTTCCACACACGATTTCTGCCGAGGAACTGAAAGCGCGCAACCTGAAGGGAATTGTCTTCAGCGGCGGGCCCAACAGCGTGTTCGCCGAAGGTGCGCCGGACGTGGACCCGGAGATCTACAACCTCGGGGTTCCGATTCTCGGGATCTGCTACGGCATGCAGCTGTTGGCCAAGACGTTCGGGGCAGAGGTGGCAAGGGGAAGCCTCCGCGAGTACGGGCGAGCGACGCTCCAGGTGCAGTCTCCAGACTCCGCCTTGTTCCAAGGGTTGCCCAAGGAGCACAAGGTGTGGATGAGCCACAGTGACGTCGTGACCCGGGTGCCGCCCGGATTTCGTCAGGACGCTGTGACCACGTCAGGGACGATTTCGGCGATGAGCAATCCGGATCGGCGACTGTACGCGGTGCAGTACCACCCAGAGGTCAAACACAGCGAACACGGGACGGAACTGCTGGCGAACTTCCTGTTCAACGTCTGCGGCTGTCACAAAGACTGGACGATGGAGTCGCTGGTGGACACTGCCGTTGCCGACATCCGCAAGCAGGTCGGCAGCGCTCGCGTGCTGTGCGCGCTGTCTGGCGGCGTCGACTCTTCGGTCGCTGCCGCATTGGTGCACCGGGCTGTCGGCGATCAGTTGACTGCCGTGTTTGTGGATCACGGCCTGCTCCGCAAAGGCGAGTCGGAAGCGGTCATGTCCACGCTCGGCGAGCAACTTGGCGTCAACGTCGTTCGCGTGGATGCCAGGGACAGATTTTTGTCCAGGCTGGCTGGGGTCACTGACCCAGAGCGCAAGCGCAAGATCATCGGCGAGGAATTTATCCGCGTCTTCGAAGCCGAGTCTGAGCGCCTGGGGCCGTTCGACTTCCTGGTGCAAGGGACGCTGTACACCGACATTATTGAAAGCGGTACGGCCACTGCAGCGACCATCAAGTCGCACCACAACGTCGGCGGGCTGCCCGAAGACGTGAAGTTCACCATCATTGAGCCGCTCAAGGAGCTGTTCAAGGACGAGGTGCGCGCGCTCGGCGAGGTGCTCGGGCTGCCACCCGCGCTGGTTTGGCGGCAACCGTTCCCGGGGCCGGGACTCGCCATTCGGATTCTCGGCGAAGTGACAGAGGAAAAGCTCCACATTGTCCGCGAGACGGACGCCATCTTGCGCGAAGAAATCGCGAAGGCGGGACTGGAACGCGACGTGTGGCAGTACTTCACGGTTCTGACCGGAGTCCGCAGCGTCGGCGTGATGGGGGATGAGCGGACGTATGCGCACACCATCGCGGTGCGAGCTGTCGCCTCCCAGGACGGCATGACGGCCGATTGGGCGCGGTTGCCTTACGACGTCCTCGAAAACATTTCACTTCGGATTGTCAACGAGGTTCCGGAAGTCAATCGGGTGGTCTACGACATCACGTCGAAGCCGCCGGCTACGATTGAATGGGAATAATTCGTAGGAGAGCGTGTTCAGGAGGGAACCAGTTTGAACGACTTCTTTCAACTGAAGAAGTACAACACGACAGTTGGTACTGAAATTGCCGCAGGGGTCACAACTTTCTTCACCATGGCCTACATCCTGTTTGTGAATCCCTTGATCCTCAGCGGCGCAGGCATGGACAAGAACGCAGTATTTTTTGCAACCTGCATCGGTGCAGGGCTGATTACCCTGTTGATGGGCCTACTCGTCAACTTCCCGATTGCGCTCGCGCCCGGGATGGGATTGAACGCTTACTTCGCGGTGGTTGTCGCGCAGGGACAGATGAACTGGCAGACGGCGCTCGGTTGTGTCTTCATTTCCGGTATTGTTTTCATCATCCTTACCGTGACACGGATTCGCCAACTGCTGGTCACTGCCGTGCCGGATTCTCTCAAGTACGCCATTACGGTCGGTATTGGACTGTTCATTACCATCATCGGATTCAAGAACGGCGGCTTGATGAGAGTCATCAACGCGGGGGACAAACCGGTGACGGCGGCTCCAGGCGCGGACGTCGCGGGTTGGCTTCCGGACCTCGGTTCCATTCACGATCCTGGCGTACTCTTGACGCTGATTGGTCTTTTCATCATCGGCGTTCTGATGGCGCTGCGCGTCCCAGCTGCGATTCTCATCGGCATTGTCGTCACGACGCTGATTGGGATTCCGATGCACGTTACGGATCTCAGCGGCCTGCAACACGGGCTCGGCCTGCCGGACCTGTCGAACCTGGCGGTCGGCAAGTTGGACCTCAAGGGCGTCTTCGACGTGGGTTTGGTAACGGCCTTGTTCACCTTTACCTTTGTCGAGTTGTTTGACACGTTTGGCACTCTGGTCGGGACCGCCAGCAAGGCGGGGCTGCTCGAGGGCGAAGAGGGCCAGCGGCGGCTCGGCCGCGCGATGCTCGTTGACGCGTTTGGCGTCAGCTTCGGCGCGCTGCTCGGAACGAGCACCATCACTGCGTACATCGAGAGCGGTTCCGGAATTGCGGCGGGTGGTCGGACTGGGCTCACCGCTGTGACCACTGGCGTGCTGTTCCTCGCGTCCTTGTTCCTCGCGCCGATTGCGCTCATCGTTCCGGCGCAGGCGACGGCTCCGGCGCTGATTATTGTCGGTGTGCTGATGATGAGCGCTGTGAAAAACATCGAGTGGGACGACTTTGGCATGGCGTTGCCGGCGTTTCTCACCATCATCACGATGCCGCTCACGTACAGCATCTCGAACGGCATCGCGCTGGGCTTCCTGTCGTTTGTCATCATCAACCTGATCTACAACTTGTCCATGCTCCTCCGCGGGCGAAACGAGTTCGTCAAGATCCACTGGTTGATGTACATCATTGTCATTCTCGCCGTCTGGCGGTACGGCGTGCTTTAATCGCATACGCAGCACAGGACGAGGGCGGATTCTGCAGTGAATTCCCGCTCTCGTTCTTTTTTTGTTCGTCATTAGGCGAACAAAACTAATATTTCCATATAAAATGTTCGTATTTTGGGTTGACTGCGCTTTTTGCAGCAGGGTAGACTGAGAGAGGAGAAAGGGGTGCGTCGCATGCAACCACGGGTTGGTGTGATTATGGGCAGTCATTCGGATTGGGAGACGATGGCGAAGACGTGCGAGGTGCTCGACGAACTCGGCGTTCCCTACGAAAAGCGCGTGGTATCTGCCCACCGCACTCCCGATTGGATGTTCGAATACGCGGAAACAGCGGCGGAACGGGGGCTGCAGGTGATTGTGGCCGGCGCTGGAGGGGCAGCGCACCTGCCTGGAATGGTGGCTGCCAAGACGACGCTGCCGGTGATTGGCGTGCCGGTGAAGACGTCGGCGCTCGGCGGCATGGACTCCTTGCTGTCCATCGTCCAGATGCCGGCTGGAGTCCCGGTGGCGACGGTCGCCATCGGCCCAGCGGGCGCCGCCAATGCAGGCCTTTTGGCAGCGCAGATTCTGGCCATTCACGATGAAGAACTCCGGCGCAAGCTGGTGGAGCGCAGAGCCCGGACGGCAGAGGCAGTCCTGAAAGGTGGCGAACCGGGTGGACAGTAAGCGCATGCTTTCTGCCGAACCCATCCTGCCCGGCGGAACCATCGGCATCCTCGGCGGGGGACAACTCGGTCGCATGATGGCGTTGGCAGCGCGCGCGATGGGGTACCGAATCGCGGTTCTCGATCCGGTGGCGGACTCCCCTTGCGGGCAGATAGCGGATCGGCAAGTCGTCAGCGACTACCGCGACCTGGCAGCTGCGGCGGAACTGGCGCGCTGCGCGGACGTCGTCACCTACGAGTTTGAGAACGTCGACGCGGAGGTCGTCCGGCGGATTGCGGAAGACACCCTGCTACCGCAGGGCGCCGACCTGCTCTCGACTACGCAGCACCGCTGGCGCGAAAAGCAGGCGTTGCAAGCCGCGGGAGCCCCGGTGGCACCGTTTCGGAAGGTGGCGGAATTAGCCGACCTGGAGCAGGCGCTCGAGGACCTCGGCAGCCCAATCATCGTGAAGACCACACGCGGCGGCTACGACGGGAAGGGCCAGTGGCGCATCGAGTCGCGGACACAGGCGCTGGCGCTGTGGGAAGAAACGTTGCAGGGATACGTCGCACAGAGCCGCGACCGCCATCCAGACGACGTGCCGCTCATCGCGGAGGCGTTTGTGCCGTTCGCCAAGGAGCTGTCCGTCATTGTGGTTCGCAACGGCCGCGGCGAGACGAGCGTGTACCCGGTGGCGGAAAACGTCCACCGCAATCACATCCTGCACCTCTCCATCGTCCCGGCTCGGTTGCCGGAACCGGTACAGGCGGAGGCGCAGCAGCTCGCCGTCCGGATTGCCGAGTCGCTCGATGCGAAGGGCGCGCTCGCGGTGGAGATGTTCTGGAGCGAACAGGGCGGCCTCGTCGTCAACGAACTTGCCCCTCGGCCGCACAATTCCGGTCACTACAGCATCGACGCTTGCACTGTGTCCCAGTTTGAGCAGCACGTCCGGGCCGTCTGCAACCTGCCGCTCGGCAAGGTCAAGTTGCTGACGCCCGTGGTGATGGTCAACATCCTTGGCCAGCACCTACCGGAGGTTCTGCGAGCGCTGCCGCAGTGGCCGGAAAACTGGAAACTTCACCTGTACGGCAAGACGGAGGCCAGGACAGACCGGAAAATGGGGCACGTCAACGTGCTCTGCGACGACGTCGAAGAGGGCCTCTTGCAAATAGAACGGTCCCGGATCTGGTAGACTGTCCCTCGTACGAGGTAGTCCGGACCACTGTGAAGTACTTTGTGAAAGTACGGTCCGGCACCTTAACATCGATGGAACGGATGGAGGAGACACTGTGATTGACCGTTACTCTCGCCCGGAAATGGCGAACTTGTGGACTTTGGAACAGCGTTACTACTGGTGGCTGCAGGTAGAGATCCTCGCCTGCGAAGCGTGGGCGGAGCTCGGCGTGATTCCGCGCGAAGACGTCGAAAAGATCCGGAACAACGCCCGGTTTGACGTCAACCGCGTGCTGGAGATTGAGCAGGAGACGCGCCACGACGTGGTGGCGTTTACCCGCGCGGTGTCGGAGTCGCTCGGGCCGGAGCGCAAGTGGGTGCACTACGGACTGACGTCGACCGACGTGGTCGACACCGCGCTGTCCGCCCAGATCCAGAAGGCGGCGGCCATTATCCGCAGCGACATCGAGCAACTGCTGGAGACGTTGAAATCGCTGGCGAAGGAACACAAGTACACCGTGATGATGGGGCGGACGCACGGCGTTCACGCGGAGCCGACCACGTTCGGGTTGAAAGTGGCGTTGTGGTACGCGGAGATGGTGCGCAACCTGGAGCGGTTTGACGCGGCGGTCGAGCGCATGCGCTACGGCAAGATTTCCGGCGCCGTCGGGACGTACGCGAACGTGGACCCGCGCGTGGAGGAGTACGTCTGCGAGCGCCTGGGGCTGAAGCCCGCGCCCATCAGCACGCAGACTCTGCAGCGTGATCGACACGCAGAGTTTATTTTCACGCTCAGCCTCATCGGCACGACGCTGGACAAGATTGCGACCGAAATTCGCGGCCTGCAGAAATCGGAAGTCCGCGAAGTGGAAGAGCCGTTCTACAAAGGCCAGAAAGGCTCGTCCGCGATGCCGCACAAGCGCAACCCTGTCTCGTGCGAGCAGGTGAGCGGTCTGGCCCGCGTGTTGCGCGGCTACGTCGTGCCGGCGCTCGAGGACGTTCCGCTCTGGCACGAGCGGGACATCAGCCAC
>CAZYAH010000125.1:0-6424 GCA_964645595.1 uncultured Alicyclobacillaceae bacterium
GCGCTCTGCGGCATGGCACAGAGCATGGACCAGCTCATCTATTTCCGGGGCTTCCAGGGGATTGGCGGCGGCATCATGATGCCAATGGCCATGATCATCATCGGCGACGTCATGACTGGGAAGGAGCGCGCCAAATGGCAAGGCATTTTTGGCGCAGTCTTCGGCCTGTCGTCAATCGTCGGTCCACAAGTCGGAGGGTGGATTGTCGATGCCCTCAACTGGCGTTGGGTCTTTTACGTCAACCTCCCAATCGCCGTCATCGCCATCGTTTTCATTGCGCTCGGACTCGATCGCCACAACAAGACCCGCCGGGTGCAAATTGATTATGCTGGCATGGTGACCATGATTGTCGGCGTCGTCAGCATCCTGCTCGCGCTGACGTTCGGCGGCAAGGACTACGCGTGGACGTCGTGGCAAATCCTCGGACTCTTTGCGCTGGCTTTGGTGTCGTTGACCGGTTTTGGCATCATCGAGTCCAAGGCGGCCGAGCCAATCTTGCCGCTGCGCCTGTTTCGAGACAAGACGTTTTCTCTCATCAACGGCATTGGGTTCTTGATGAGCGTCGGGATGTTTGGCGCCATCATGTTCGTCCCGCTCTTCTTGCAGGGCATTATCGGGATCAGTCCGTCGGCGTCCGGCACAGCGATGACACCGTTGATGCTCACCGTCATGATTGGCAGTATCCTCGGCGGGCGCCTGGTCTTGAAAATTGGCGTGCGCATCCAACTTCTGCTCGGCATGCTGATTATGGCCGCTGGGTTCGTGCTGCTGGCAACCATCAACGAGGACACTAGCAGTTTGATCGTTTCCTCCTACATGGTTGTCATGGGCTTGGGCATGGGTCTGGTGATGCCAATTCTGACCATTGCGTTGCAGGAGCATTTCCCGAAGACGGAGTTGGGCGTGGTGACTTCTTCCAGCCAGTTCTTCCGGCAAATCGGGGGAACCTTCGGGATGACAATTCTCGGGGCGGTTCTGAACGCGAAGTCGAGCTCACTGCTGACAAACCAGTTGGATCCTCTGTTTAGCCACATGCCGGCAAACGGCATGATTGCTCAATTGAAGTCAATGGTTGCGAACAATGCCCAAGGATTGTACTCGTCTCTGCTGAATCCGGCCGCGATTGAGAAAATGCCGCAGGTGTTCGTACAGCAAATCGTGCCGGTTTTGAAGTCTTCACTGGTGGAGTCACTGCACAGCGTATTCCTGTTCGGACTGGTCTTTGTGCTCTTCGGTACGGTGTTGACACTGTTCTTGGGACAGATCAAGATCTCCGACCACAGGAACGAAAAGGTTGCAACCAATACGTGACAGTTGACGACTAGGGGTGCCGCGAGGCACCCCTGTGTTATTTTGAGACTTCTATAGTCGACGGGACGCGTTCATCGAGGCGCCATGCGCAGGGCTCCGTCAAGGCGAATGACTTCTCCGTTCAACATCGGATTTTCCACGATGTGCTTCACCAGCGCTGCGTACTCGCTGGGACGGCCCAAGCGAGACGGAAACGGAACCTGTTTACCCAGGGACTGGCGAGCAGGCTCCGGCAATCCAGCGAGCATTGGCGTGTCAAAGATTCCCGGCGCCACTGCCGCTACGCGAATCCCGTACTCCGCGAGTTCTCGCGCGATGGGCAGGGTCATCCCCGCAATCCCAGCCTTGGAGGCCGAGTAGGCCGCCTGGCCTATCTGGCCGTCGAATGCAGCGACGGAAGCGGTACTCACCAAGACTCCCCGCTCCCCTTCTTCGTTCGGCTCCTGTTGAACCAAGACCTCGGCCGCCAAACGGATCACGTTAAACGTACCAATCAGGTTCACCTGAACGACGCGCTCAAACAGTTCGAGTCGGTGCACTCCGCTTTTCCCCAGGACCTTGGCCGGAGTCCCGATTCCGGCACAATTGATTGCACCGTGCAGACCACCGTAGGTAGAGACCGCCTGTTCGATGGCGTGTCGGACGCTGTCTTCCCGCGTGACGTCGGTTGCGACAAACAGCGCCCCGGTTCTCCGCGCAACATTTGTCCCGGCTTCTTCATTGACGTCAAGAATCACCACATTGGCACCCGATACTCGAAACAGTTCCACCGTAGCGGCTCCAAGTCCGGAACCTCCTCCGGTAACCAAAAACGTTCGGTTGCGAAGTTGCAAAACGGCCACTCCTCTCTCCAAGCGTATGGATCCGCTGTACAGATCGAAACATCGATGTTCGCATCCAACGGACACGCGCGCGACACCATATATTACGAAATTTTTTGATAGTTATTTATAGTTTATCATACAATCATCGAGCATTCGGGACGCAGACAAGGTTAAAAAGTGGGCAGGATACCTCCTGCCCACTGAAGTGACGTTTGTGCGGATTACCAAGCCTGGTTGGTCGTGATGGACGGTGCGGTGGATTGATTGGTGACGTTGACAAGGTCGACCAAGCGGTTCATGTAACCGTTGCCCGAAACGACAATCGCGTAATGTCCGGGTTGTGCCGCGGTAAACGTCTGTCCGTGCGCCAAGGAAACGCCACCCGGAACAGCGGCGCCCTGTCGGACCGTTCCACCGGCTCGGGTTCCATTCCAGTTCGGTCCGGTCCAAGTGCCTGTATTCGGGGTTCCTGTCGCAAATGCGCCCGCCCGGTTCGATGCCGCGCCATGGTACGGCACAATGTACACGTTGCTGGCCCAGGCTGCCCCAGAAGGAGCTGTCACCCGTACTTTCCAGCCGACCGGGACAGTGATGGTGGACGCCGCGGACCAGTTCCCCGCTACGTTTGCGCCGCGCATATCCCCCGCCGCTACTCCGCCGCGAGCGTTTGCGCCAGCGGACGTGCCCGACAGCCGAATGTCGACGGTGCGCGTCGTCGGATGGAATTGAACCGACTGTGTGCCGCCGCGGTTTGTCCAGTCTGTCGCGCGATTGGTGCCCCACCGAGCTGCATTCCCGGCCGCATTGCCCGCTTGGCCAGCAGCGTTGCCCAGCGCATTGCCAGCCTGGCCGATGGCGTTGCCCGTACCGCGAATTGCGTTGCCCACCGTGTTTCCAGCCCAGCCGGCGGCGTTCCCGGCAGCGTTGCCCGCGTTGTTCGCTGCGTTTCCACAACCCGTGACGGCAAGAGCCAACACAAGAGCGATTCCAGCCTTCCACTTCTTCATGAGAGTCCCCTCCTTTCTGTGAAAAGTGTTCCCAGCAACCTGTCTCCTATCCGGAAATTTGCTTTGGTCCGTCCGGAACTGGATTGGCTTCCTGTGCAGAAATGGTGAGATCACATGATTTTTGGCACAGGAAACATACTATGAGCGGCCGAGACAGGGTTCGCCAACCGGCTCAGAATCTGTCGCAAAGGGGACTTGTCATGGTATCGCCAACAACTCGAGCACCTGCCACGAGGCAGTTTTCTGGGGTAAACTGGGCCTACCTCGCAGGTGCATATGAACAGTACCTCGCAAATCCCTCGTCCGTTCCCGAAGATATCCGCCAATACTTCGACGTCTACGGATTCCCTGCCGCCGAAGTGGCCAATCCGGAGGCAGTTCCGACCTTTCCGGCCACGCCTCGTCACAGGGATGCCGAGCCATACATACGACACGTCCTCGCGGCAAAGGAGCTTGCGCGAAATATCCGCCAATACGGACACTTGGCTGCGAAAGTCGTGCCGACGGATGCCACGACCCGGGACATTCCCGAACTGTCCCTGGCAACGTACGGGCTGACAGAGGACGTCCTTCAGCAGATTCCGGCGCGGCTCATCTGGCCAAACGCTCCAGCTGACGCACACACTGCGCTCGATGTGATCTCGCGGTTGAAGCAGACGTACTGCAGCGCATTCGCCTGCGATTTTGCCCACGTCTACGACTTGCAGGAGCGGGCGTGGCTGGACGAAATGGTGGAATCCGGCGGTCTGGCGCGACCTCTCAGTGCGGATGAGCAGAAAGCGTTGTTGAAACGACTCGTCGAAGTGGAAGGGTTCGAACGGTTCCTGCACCGCACGTACGCAGGGCAGAAGCGGTTTTCCATCGAAGGCCTCGACACGTTGGTCCCCATGTTGGACGCACTAGTCCACTTCGCCGTAGCTGGCGGGGCCAAGGACATCCTGATTGGCATGGCGCACCGCGGGCGGCTCAACGTCCTCGCGCACGTCCTGGGCAAGCCGTACGAAGCCATCCTGGCTGAGTTCCAGTCGGCGCCGAACAAGGAACTCGTTCCTTCCGAAGGGTCGGAAGGGATCAACCGGGGCTGGACCGGCGACGTGAAGTACCACCTGGGCTACTATCGGACCGTGAACGACGAGGGCCCTGTCCAAGCGCGCATTCGGCTGGCCAACAACCCAAGCCACTTGGAGTTCGTGAATCCCGTGGTGCTCGGTTACACCCGCGCCGCGCAGGAAGACCGCTCGAAACCTGGCGCTCCCAAGCGAGATCCAGCAGCCGCCATGGGCGTACTGATCCACGGGGATGCCGCGTTTCCAGGAGAAGGGGTCGTCGCGGAGACGTTCAACTTCTCGCGCATTCCGGGCTATACAACCAACGGCACTGTGCACATCATCGCCAACAACCGGCTCGGGTTTACCGCTGAGGAGGAAGAAGCGAGATCGACACGGTACGCCAGTGACCTCGCCAAAGGATTTGGCGTTCCCGTCGTCCACGTGTCCGCCGATGATCCGGAAGCCTGCCTGGCCGCGGTCCGGCTCGCCTACATGTATCGAACGAAATTCGGCAAGGACTTCTTGATTGACCTCGTCGGTTACCGCCGCTGGGGGCACAACGAAATGGACGATCCGGTGGTCACCCAACCCCAGCTGTACCAAAAGATCCAACAGCATCCCACCGTCAAGACCATCTACGCCAAGGCCTTATTGGCGAGAGAAATTGTGTCGGAGGCCGATGTTCGGCAGATGGAGGCGGAGGTCCTGGAGCGGCTCCGGCAAGCGCACCAGAACGTCCGCGTCGACACTGGCGTCGACGCACGTCAGTTTGCGGCTCCGACGCAGACTGCCCGACCAATCTCATTGTCCGTGCTCGAGTCCTTGAACGAAACGCTGCAGAGCGTCCCGCCGAATTTTACGGTGTATCCAAAACTCGCCAAGGTGCTGGAACGGCGGCGCGACGCACTTCGCGAAGGTGGGCCGATTGACTGGGCGCATGCGGAGGCGCTCGCGTTCGCGACCATTTTGGCCGAAGGCACACCCATTCGCATCACCGGCCAGGACACAGAGCGCGGAACCTTTGCTCATCGCCACGCCGTCCTGCACGATCCGAACACCGGTGCGGAACACATTCCGCTGCAGTCGCTGCCGCAGGCACGGGCGTCGTTTGCCATTCACAACAGCCCGCTGACCGAGACGGCGGTCCTCGGCTTCGAGTACGGGTACAACGTCCAGGCAGAGGACACGCTCGTGCTGTGGGAAGCTCAGTTTGGCGACTTCGCCAACGTGGCCCAAGTGATTATTGACCAATTTATCGTTTCGGGTCAGGCCAAGTGGGGACAGTCGTCTGGCCTGGTCATGCTCCTGCCGCACGGCTACGAAGGACAGGGACCAGAACATTCGAGCGCCCGGCCGGAGCGCTACCTGCAGCTGGCTGCGAACAACAACATCGTGATCGCCAACGTCACCACTGCGGCGCAGTACTTCCACCTGTTGCGCCGACAGGCCGCGCGGCTCGGCCCTGCGGCCCGGCCACTGATCCTCATGACGCCAAAGAGCTTGCTCCGCCACCCGAAAGCGGCGTCCGCCGTAAAGGACCTTGTCCACGGCACCTTCCAACCGGTCCTGTCCATATTCGGCCAGGATTCGCCCGAGTCGGTCAGACGGCTGGTTCTGTCGAGCGGAAAGGTTGGGGTCGACCTGGTCACAGCGATGGAAGAGCGCCCGGCCAACTCGTACGAGTGGTTGGCGCATGCGCGCATCGAGGAGCTGTACCCGTTCCCAACCGAACCGGTTCAGTCTCTGTTTGCTCAGTATCCGAACCTGGAGGAAATCGTCTGGCTGCAGGAGGAACCGGAAAACATGGGAGCCTGGCGACATGTACAGCCCTACCTGCAGCGCCTCCTTCCGGCGAATGTCGCGCTGCGTTACGTCGGAAGGCCGGAGAGCGCAAGCCCCGCCGAGGGACATGCGCCGGATCACAACCGTGAACAATCGAGAATTCTGGAGGAAGCCCTGTCGCCGACCACTCGGTAAACAGGTAAAGGAGGATACCACGTGAGCGAAGTCAGAGTTCCGGTATTGGGAGAATCCATCCTTGAGGCGACCGTCGGGAACTGGCTGAAACAACCGGGAGATCCGGTGGAGGCTGGTGACGCCCTCGTTGAGCTGGAGACGGAAAAAGTAAACGTCGAAGTGATTGCGGAGGACAGCGGAGTGCTCCAGTCCGTCGCCAAGCAGACCGGAGAGACGGTCAAGGTCGGCGAGGTGCTCGCGGTCATCGCTCCGGCCG
>CAZYAH010000126.1:0-6422 GCA_964645595.1 uncultured Alicyclobacillaceae bacterium
GAATGTAGCGCGGCTGACTCTTCCGCATTGCCAACTTGTAACCGACAAACAGGACTACAAGGAGAATCAGCCATTCCCACCAGAATTGGGTGAATAGGTTGGAAACGCCAATGACAATCCGCGTTGGCAGCGGCAGTGTGGCGTTGAAACTGGCGAATAATGAGACAAACGTCGGCACAATCTTCACGAGCATAAAGACGGTGACGAGAACCGCCAGAATGCTAACGATGATTGGATAGGTCAGTGCCGATTTGACTTTTTCCCTCGTGTAGTGTTCCTTTTCATAGAACGTTGATAGGCGTTCCAGGACTTCATCCAGTCGGCCGGACACCTCTCCCGCCTTGACCATGTTTGTAAACATGGGAGGAAAGATGTCTTTGTGTTTCGCCGCGGCCTGGGAGAGTTGGTTCCCTTGCAACAGGTCGCGCGAAACTTCCGCCAACGCCTTGCCGAGCGCCTTGTTCTCGCTCTGCTCGGACAGGACTTGGACGGCGTCCGCGATGGTCACACCCGATTTGACCAGTGCGGCCAACTGGCGGCAGAACGTCGCGAACTCGCCGGACTTCACCTTTTTCCCGATGGTGATTTCCATACTCCAAATGCTGTCCGGATTGGCGTTGAGCAGGGTGCGCACTCCCTTGACTTCGGACAACCGGGTGACGTACAACCCCTGCTCGCGAAGTTCCGCAATGGCCGCCGCCCGTGAGTCCGCCGTCACAATCCCGCGCCGAGTCTTCCCTTGTACGGTAGCAGCGGTATACGCGAACTTCACAACACAGCACCACCTTGGTTGGAAGGCGCGATGGACTTAAGGACCGACTCGGAGAGCTTTCCTGCTTTCACCAACTCACGAACGTGCATCTCCATCGTCTGCATCCCGTACGCTTTGCCGGTTTGCATAATGGAGCGAATCTGGTGTGTCTTCTCATTCCGGATCAGGTTGGCCACTGCCGGCGTGTTGACCAGCACTTCGAGCGCTGCCACGCGGCCAGTTCCCGCCTTCGTGCGGTAGAGGCGCTGGAAGACGACACCTTGCAGGACGGAAGCCAACTGGATCCGCACCTGCGCCTGTTGGTTGGGCGGAAAGACGTCGATAATGCGGTCAATCGCCTGGTCCGCTGCGCTGGTGTGCAGTGTCGCGAGCACCAAGTGCCCGGTTTCGGCCGCCGTGAGTGCGGTTTGGATGGTTTCCAAGTCGCGCATCTCGCCGACCAGGATCACGTCTGGATCCTGTCGCAGCGCAGCTCTCAGCGCAGGGCCGAAGCCATGTGTATCCAACCCGACCTCCCGCTGGTCAATCACCGATTCCTTGTGGCGATGCAGGTATTCAATCGGGTCCTCAATCGTGATGATGTGTTTGCGCTGTGTATGGTTGATCAAGTCAATCATCGCGGCCAGCGTGGTTGACTTGCCGCTGCCCGTCGGCCCGGTGATCAACACCAGACCGCTTTGCCGGTACGTGAACTCCTTCATCACGGGTGCCAGCCCGAGTTCCTCGAACGTCGGAATCCGCTCCGGAATAATGCGCGCGGCAATGCTCACAGACCCGCGCTGGCGATACACGTTGACGCGAAACCGCGAGACGTTCTTGATGCCGTATGAGAAATCCACTTCGCCGTGCGCCTGAAAGTGTGCCCACTGAGCGTCGTTCATCAAGTCTCGCGCCATGCGCTCGGTGTCTTCCGGCGTTAACTTGTCGCCTTGCGGGTACAGGTCCCCGTGCAGGCGGTACACCGGAGCAGAATTGACCGAAATATGGAGATCCGAAGCACCTTGTCGATGTGCAGACAACAAAAGTTCATCGATGTGCACCATCTCACCCACTCCTAATCCCGGATGGTGACACGAAGGACTTCCGTCACCGTGGTGAGCCCCATCGCCGCCTTGGTCAAACCGTCCTCCAACATCGACTTGAACCCCTTGGAGTGGAGGTAATTGCGATACTCAGAGTCCGGACGCTTGTCGAGGACCAAGGATCGTAAAGGCTCGTCCATCATAATCATCTCGTGAATCGCCAAACGGCCCTTGTAGCCGGTGTTGTTGCAGTGGCCACAGCCGCGACCTTTTTGCAGGTGCGTCGTCGGGTAACCGCGCGCCGCCAACCAACGTTTCTCCGCTTCGGGAGCCTCGTACGGTTCTGCACACTGTTCGCAAACCCGGCGGACGAGGCGCTGAGCGACCACCCCGACGACCGAAGAGGCAACCAGAAACGGTTCAATCCCCATGTCGAGCAGGCGCGAGATGGTGCTCACCGCATCGTTCGTATGTAAGGTGCTCAAGACCAGGTGTCCGGTCAAAGCAGCGCGCACGGCGATTTCCGCCGTCTCGTTGTCTCGGATCTCGCCGACCATGATAATATCTGGATCCTGGCGCAAGATGGATCTCAGGCCGCGGGCGAAGGTCAAGCCGGTCGTGTGATTGACTTGCACCTGGTTGACGCCTTGCAGCTGGTATTCCACCGGGTCTTCGACGGTGATAATGTTCACTTCGTCACTGATGAGTGTATTGAGGGCGGCGTACAGCGTGGACGATTTGCCGCTCCCCGTCGGACCGGTAATCAGGACAATGCCGTTCGGCGCCTGAATCATCTTCCGGAACAAGTTCAAATTGCTCTCAGACATGCCGAGCTTCTGAATGTGCATCACGGCATTGTTGGCGTCAAGCAGTCGCATGACGCACTTTTCGCCGTGTACCGTCGGCAGGGTCGAGACGCGAATGTCAACCTGCCTCAACTCAAAGTCGACTTTCATCCGCCCATCCTGCGGCAGACGGCGTTCTGCAATATTCATGTTGGACACAATCTTGATGCGCGCAATGAGAACAGGATGCATCGATTTGGGCAGCGTTTGCTGGGTGTGCAAAATGCCGTCCAACCGGTAGCGAATGCGAACCCCGTCCGGCCCCGGATCAATATGGATGTCGCTTGCCCCCTGCTGCACACCCTGGTGGATGATATGGTTGACCAACCGGACCACGGGCGAGTTCTCGTCCGTGACTTCCGCGGTCAAGTCAACTTCTTCTTTCGGAATCAAGTTCTGGAGTTCCTCGACAGACTCCTTGATCCCGTAGAACCGTTCGATGTATGTAAGAAGCTCTTCTCGCGAAGCAATCACGGGCTCCACCTGGAATCCCGTGCTCATTTGCACATCTTCAATGGCGTAAAAATCGAGGGGATCCGCCATGGCCACAGTTAGCTTGTTGCGGTTCATCGCAACGGCCATCAGCGTGTATCGGCGCGCGAGGGGTTCGGGGACAAGGTGAACGATGGACGGGTCCAAATTGAGACGATACAAATTCACGTGCGGGATGCCGAGTTGAAACTCGAGCACCTCGACGAGTTGATCTTCCGTCAGGTACCCTTTGTCTATGATGATCTCGCCTAAGCGTTGCTTGGTCTCTCTCTGAATCTCGAGTGCTTCTTGCAACTGGTCCTGGGTAATCAAGCCCATCTCAAACAGCAAGTCGCCGAGTTTCTTACGCGCCACGACCATTTCCCCCGTTACCCCAGACACCGCTGTCTGCCTCTTAATCGGTAGCTTGTACAACTAAATTTATAACAAAAATATGTAGAGCAATTCTTCTATCCATCTATTCTCGAAGACGATTCGACGAAATGCGAGATATTCCTCCTGCGCTGCGCACAGAATTAGAAATTTATTCAATTTCTTTTCATGGAAGTTGCAATAATCCGTGCAGGTACCAGTTCGTCAGATCTCTGCCGAAAAAGGCGACGGTTATAACGCCAAGCGCGATAAACGGCACAAACGGGATGTGCTGCCGACGACGAAGAATGCCAGCGGCGCGAAGGGACAACCCAATGACCGTGCCGTAGAAGGACGCAATGACGAGCGATTCCAGTCCCCCCACAAATCCAAGCATCGCCCCGATGGACAGGTACAGCTTGACATCCCCCATCCCCATGTTGCCGCGCGTCACGACGTGGATGCCAAAAAGAACGAGGCAACAGCCCAGGGCTCCGAGAAGGGATGGCAGCCAGCCCTGAATACCAGTGGACACAGCGGCTACGTAGACGACGATGGCTCCAGGAAGCGAAAGGACGTCCGGCACCTTCATCGCGTTGAGGTCGGTCGCGACCACTGCCATCAGCAGCAGCCAAAACAGCCACCAGGCGACCATCTGTGGCCACTCGTTCAACGGGGTGACCGCATAGGTAACAGCAAACAGGACTGCGGTTGCGAGTTCAATCAACGGATATGTAGCCGATATCGGTTGACGGCAATGTCGACACTTGCCGCGCAAGATCAACCAAGAGAGAACAGGAATCAAATCATACCAGCGAATTCTCGTGCGGCAATTTGGACAGTACGAGTTCGGAACAACAATGGACTCGCCCCGGGGTACTCGGTAGCCAACCACGTTCAAGAACGAGCCGAATGCCAATCCGTACAATCCTGTGAAAACAAGCAATGTCAAATCCAGTACAGGTGGCAGGGAAGCGTGGATGGTACTCACCCCCTGTGAAGTGCTGCGGAAGTATTCGACACGGTTCGGTCGATTCCTGTTCTCAGCGGCGAATATCCGCTGTCCGGTAGGCGAATTGTGTCGAAAAGTATGGGAAATTGCTGACCTGTGCTATACTGGAGACAGGTAGGACAAGCAGAGATGCGTTTTTGGCGGAGCTATACGTGGTCGAATTGCCCAAGGACAGGGGGAACCGACATGAATTCATGGGCGCGCACGGTCTTGTTTGTGGTTGTCGGTGTCGTTGTGTTTCTTTTGCTGACCGTTTTTCTGACCCTGATGTTGAAGATTGCCCTCGTTTTGGCGCTGTTCGCCTTGGCTTACTACTGGTTCACCCGCGCCACGGAGACGCGGCGTCGCAGTCGCGATTGGCGTTAGGTGACGAACCTAGGCCACAGTTCCAAAGCGATACATGATATTGAGATGAAATATGAAGGGGCATTCCGCAAGTCGGAGTGCCCCTGTCGTTTTCTTTGCAATGTCTCTTTGCAGTGACATTGACGTCGCATGGAGATGTCACTTGTCTTCCAGTCAGACGATGGCGGTCTCCGTTCGACCTTCGAGTGCCGCACCCAGTCGATACGCGACTTGCCAAATGTCGCCTGCGCCCATGGTCAAAACGAGATCGCCCGGACGAACCGTCTGCACCAGGTAATCGTACACGTCCTGCTTGGTGCGCAGGAAACGGACGTTTGGATTGCTTTCTTCCCGGATTCTCTCCGCGAGCCGATCGGCAGTCACGCCTTCGATTTGCTTCTCGCCGGCGGGCGAATAGATGTCCGCAATAATGACTTCATCGGCGCCCTTGAACGCTTTGGCAAACGCATCGAACAGAAAATAAGTGCGAGTATACCGCTGCGGCTGGAACACCGCAATAATGCGCCGACCGGTTGTCTTTGCCGCTTCAATGGTCGCGCTAATTTCCGTCGGATGATGGGCGTAGTCGTCAATGACCAAAACGCCGTTGCTCTCTGAGATCACCTGAAAGCGGCGTTTCGCGCCGTGAAACTCGGACAGGGCTTCCGCCACGTCCGCAAACGGCACCCCCGCTTCCCGGAGTACGGCGACGGCGGCGAGCGCGTTCATCACGTTGTGCGCGCCTGGCAGGGACAGGTGCAGCTCTCCGAGGTATTCACCGCAGTGGTACACAGCACAGCTGCTCCCCCGGTCCACCAACCGGACGTTTTTCGCCACGTAGTCCGCATCGCCTTCAATGGTGTACGTCTGAATTCGGCAGACGGCAGACGGCCGAATCTCCTTCAGGTGCACGTCGTCCGCCGACATGACGCAGAGGCCGTCCTTCGGTACCTGACTGAGAAATTGCGCATACGCCTTCTTCAGGTTCGCGAAGTCGCCCCCGTAGTGCTCCAGGTGGTCCGCCTCGATGTTTGTAATTACCGCAATTTGCGGACGGTAGTGGAGGAAGGAGCCGTCGCTTTCGTCCGCTTCGGCGACGACGTATTTACCGCCGCCCGCCTTTGCGTTGTCGCCGATGTTGCTGACAACACCGCCAATCACGAACGTCGGATCCAGCCCACACCGCTCCATTGCGTATGCAATCATTGAGGTGGTGGTGGTCTTGCCGTGAGCTCCCGTCACCGCTACGCCGATGCGGTCTGCCATCAACCGCGCGAGCATCTCGGATCTGTGTATCACCGGAATGTTGCGCTCTCTGGCTGCCTGAAGTTCCACGTTATCCTGCGGCAATGCTGTGCTGTACACGACGAGGTCTGCGCCCTCCACCTGACCGGCGGCGTGACCCTGGAACACAGTCGCTCCGCGGTCCCGCAATTTCTGCGTCAACTCCTGTACAGACACATCGGACCCCGAGACCTGGTAGCCCATGTCCAGCATGACCCGCGCAATTGCGCTCATTCCGTATCCGCCAATTCCAACGAAGTGCACATGTTGGGAACGACTCACGCGCCTCACCGTCCTCA
>CAZYAH010000127.1:0-6209 GCA_964645595.1 uncultured Alicyclobacillaceae bacterium
AATGGGAAAATCCCGACGAATCTCTTGCACGTTCATCAGGCCAACTCCCTGTCAATCAGCGCTGTCACGTGCTTGCGCACGCTTTCCGACGGAACCGCGTCGACTGTCGGCTGCAGGTGTCCCCAGATAATCATCCGGGTCGCCTCGGGCTTAGAAATGCCCCTCGACATCAAGTAATATATCTGGTTCTCGTCAATGCGCCCCACGCTGGCCGCGTGGCCGCAGCGCTGAACGTCATTTTCGTCAATCAGAAGCATCGGAATCGCGTCGGCCCGAGCGGTGCCGTCCAGCATCAACATGCGGTCGTGCTGCTCACTTCCTGCTCCCACCGCATTCTTCAGGATGTGCGTGGAACTCCGGTAGATGGAGTTCGCCCGCTCGCGCAAGACGCCGTGCATGGCGATGTCGCTCAGCGAGTACCGTCCGCTGTGCTGGATGCTCGCCGTCAGGTCGAGGTGCTGGCGACCATAGCCGATGCCGAGCGCACGAATGTTAGAGTTCGATCCGTTGCCCTTCAGATGGCTTTCGACGAGGCCAACGGTGTAACCGTCACCCACATCCGCAAACACCCAGTTCACCGATGCGTCGTTCTCAACCACGGCCCGGGATGTGACAAAATGCGTCGGACCTTTCTTGAACTGGTTGGCCGATACGACCGTGACGCGGGCGTTTGCCTTCGCCACTACCTCGAGCACGTGGCTCCGGACGGTTCCGGACGCTGTCTCGCCGTCTACCGCAAACACCTCGGCGAATGTGCAGGAACTGCCTTCGTCCGCTACCACCAGGATCCGCGGCAACGTTCCCGCTCCGGCGCCCGTCTCCTCGTGGACAAAGTGGAAAACCTCATTCACAGAGACGTTTTTCGGAACGTACAGGAACACCCCACCGTGCCAAAGCGCGGTATTCAGAGCCGCCCATTTGCTTTCGTCCATCTTTACCGCAGTGCCGAGGTGTTGCCGAACGAGATCCCCGTGACTCCGAACCGCGGTGTGCAAATCCGTAAAAATCACGCCCTGCTCGGCGAGCTCTGCGGAGAGTTGGACATTGACAACTCGTCCGTCCCGCACGAATACGAAAGGGCTATGTTCCTGCTCGATGTTTTCCAGCAGCTGCCGCGTCGACTCCGACGTCTCCGTCGAAACGTCCAGAGGAAGTTGGTCAAAATCCAGGGACCGCTTCGACAGATCCGATTTTTCCAGGCGCGGGACGGGTGCGTTTACATACGCTTCCCACGCCGCTTCACGCACTTCGCGCAGCCACGCTGGTTCGTCGTACTTCCTGGACAGTTCCGGGACCAAGGAGGCCAACGTAGAAGTTCCTTCCGTCACGCCGCTCAACCTCCTTACGCTTCTACTCCGACAGTTTCGTCTTCGATACCCAGTTCCTGTTTCAACCAGTCGTAACCCTGCGCTTCAAGCTTCTCTGCGAGTTCGCGGCCGCCGGATTTGACAATCCGCCCCTGCATCATGACGTGGACGTAATCGGGCACGATGTACTGCAACAAGCGCTGGTAGTGGGTGATAACGAGGAACCCAACTTCCGGTGAACGCAGGTCGTTTACTGCCTTCGCGACAATCTTCAGAGCGTCGATGTCGAGGCCGG
Organism: uncultured Alicyclobacillaceae bacterium; assembly: GCA_964645595.1. Taxonomy (GTDB): domain Bacteria; phylum Bacillota; class Bacilli; order Alicyclobacillales; family Alicyclobacillaceae; genus Alicyclobacillus_A. Next base: position 1,603 of record CAZYAH010000127.1, read on the forward strand.
AGTCAATCTCGTCGAGAATGGCAATCCGCGGCTTCAACATGCTCATTTGCAGGATTTCATTGCGCTTCTTCTCACCGCCGGAAAAGCCTTCGTTGAGATAGCGCTCGGCGAACGACGGATCAATGCTCAACGACTTCATCTTCTCTTGCAGTTCGCGGTGAAACTTGATGACCGGAACCTCATTGCCTTCGCCGAGACGGGCGTTCAAAGCCGTGCGAATGAAGTTTGCATTCGAAACCCCCGGAACCTCCGCCGGATACTGCATCGCCAGGAACATGCCTGCGCGAGCGCGCTCGTCGACGGACATCGCGAGGACATCCTCACCGTCCAAGGTGACGCTGCCGGCCGTCACCTCGTAGGCGGGGTGACCCATCAAAGCCGATGCCAAAGTGCTCTTCCCGGTACCGTTGGGACCCATGATGGCGTGGATCTCGCCACCTCGGATCTCCAGGTTGAGACCGCGGACGATTTCCTTATCTTCAACGGAAACGCGTAATCCTTCAATTCTGAAATGTGGGGACGCCATGCCTGACCAACCTTTCCCATGCAAATGTCTGTGTAAAGTTGACTAATGCAGTCATGTTTTCATCTTAAGATTATCACACGCAGACGAAAATGCAAATGCTCAACACAAAGCCCAGGCTCCGAACGGACAGAGCCTGGGGGCAAGACCGGCGCTTCAAGCGGCCGTCATCTATCAAAACAGGTATTTAAAAACGAGCTTTGCTTCTTCCGACATCATGTCCTTGTTCCAGGGTGGGTCAAAGGTGAGTTCTACTTCTGCCTTTTCCACGCCGGGGAGACTCTCAACCTTTTCAATCACCTGATCCTTGATCTCGTCGAACAAGGGGCATCCCAATGTAGTCAAGGTCATGGTGACTTTCACATGTTTTCCATCCTCGGATATATCCACGCCGTACACCATCCCGAGGTTCACAATGTCAATCTGAATCTCAGGATCCAGTACGTCCGTCAGAATACCGCGAACCAGTTCTTCGGTGACCATTCGGCTACCCTCCTTGTCATCTCTGTCTACAGAGTATATCTTCTGCATCCTATCGTCTACTTCATTGCAAGGATTCGGGTACGTCACTGAACATTGATTTGGGTAAACATGTTCGAGTGACCGCTTCCGCAAAACTGACTGCACTTGATGGTATAAGTGCCCGGTTTGTCAAACGTCCATACCTTGTCGACGGCGCCTTTTCCTTCGGCGATGGTCACGTCAATGTCCGTTCCCACAATCTGAAACCCGTGGACGCCCTCTGCCGACTGGATGTGAAAGTCAACAGGCACCCCCGCCTTCACGGTCGTCTTGTCCAATGTCCATTTCCAATCGGATGCCGTGACGTTGACTTTTTGTGCATTGGACGGAATCTGATCACTCCCCTGGTCACCGCCGCAAGCCGTGACGAGAAGCGGCAGGACGGCGAGTACAGCCACCAACCGTTTCACATTTATTCCCTCCTTTATGATTCTCCTGACATGAAACCGATAAGGGTCGTTTGTCGAGGCGAAAAAAACCTGTACGGCTCCTAGTATATCAGGTACCGTACAGGTCTGAGTCGACGGATCTTGTCCGAATTAAGTCCGTTCTTAAATTACATCCGTCAACGGCGTGTAAGGAACGCCTTGATCTCGCGCCACTGCTTCGTACGTCAGTTTCCCGCGGATGACGTTCACGCCTTTTGCAAGGGCCGGGTTGCGGCGCACAGCTTCCTCCACGCCCAGATTGGCGAGCTGGACAGCGTACGGAATCGTGACGTTCGTGAGCGCCAAAGTCGAAGTGCGCGGAACAGATCCTGGAATGTTCGCTACCGCGTAATGGATGACACCGTACTTTTCATAGGTCGGATTGCTGTGCGTGGTGATCCGGTCAATCGTCTCGATGGAACCGCCCTGGTCAATCGCCACGTCCACGATGACCGCTCCCTTGTTCATGCCTTTCACCATTTCCGCGGTGACAATTTTCGGAGCGCGCGCTCCTGGAATCAGCACCGCGCCAATCAACAGGTCACAGCCTTCAATCTGAGCCCGCAGGTTGTAGGAGTTGGACACCACAGTGCGCAAACGGCTCCCGAAGACATCGTTCAAATAGCGCAACCTCGCCACGTTTGTGTCGAGGATTGTCACATCCGCGCCAAGTCCCAGGGCAATGCGGGCAGCATTGGACCCGACAATCCCGCCCCCTACAATGACGACGCGCGCTGGCGGAACTCCTGGCACACCGCCCAACAACTCCCCGCGTCCGCCGTGGGCCTTTTCCAGGTAGTGCGCGCCAATCTGAATCGACATGCGCCCAGCCACTTCACTCATCGGCGTCAACAGCGGGAGGCTGCCGTCCGCCAATTGAACGGTCTCATACGCGATTGCGGTCACGCCTGAATCCATCAGCGCCTTGGTCAACTCCGGCTCAGGCGCGAGGTGCAAATACGTAAAAATCGTCAGATCGGATCGGAAGTACTTATATTCGGAAGGCAGCGGCTCTTTGACTTTCATGACCATATTTGCCTTGGTCCACGTCTCTTCCGCAGAAGCCGCAATCCGCGCGCCAGCCTCTACGTATGACTCGTCGGTGAAACCGCTTCCTTCACCAGCGCCAGTTTCTACGTATACCTGGTGACCTGCCTGCACGAGCGCGTGCACTCCGGCCGGCGTGATGGCCACACGGTTCTCGTTATCCTTAATTTCCTTGGGAACCCCAATGATCACGTGCGCAACTCCCTTCTCCTGCGAGTCCGGCTCGGTTCTCCAACAGCCCTGGACAATCCATTTTCAGTGTAGATCAATTCTGCAGCGTTATGCAACGCTGCAGAATGACGGGCTACTGGCCGGTTTTCTCGGCTGGCTGCAGGACCTGTTTGCGCTTTATCTTGCGCTGTGGCGCACGAATGACGAGTTCGCCACTCGCCACTTTCTCTTGGATCCACGCCTGAATAATTTTTGTATCACTCGGCGCAATTCGCCAATTGCGCTCACCGTACTCAAACGACTCAGCCGTCAATTCTCCCCGTGCGGACAAATCGTCGACCGCTGCGCGCACCGCTTCCACCGTGGTGTGCAGCATTTCTGCCAGTTCCGCAAGACTGAACCGTGTGGTCATACCACTCGCCTCCAACATCTCTGCTGCCCATTCATCGCCAAATGAACGCAACGTGCACAGGTATTCCCGACACGTCGAGATCTGGCGGACCAATCAACCGGAAGTTTACAGTAGCTCTTGCGCCAGGCGCAAGCAGAGTTCCGCTGTTCAACGGAGCCAATTGATACATGAATCGTGTGGCATTTCCATCCGTCCAATCCTCTCCCGGCTGGTTGGAAAACCAAATAATGGCCATCACGTGATTGAGTTGCACCGGGGTTTTGCCCATATTTTGGATATCCGTATGCACAGTAAAGGATTGCCCGCTTGCCCAGCGTTGGCGCACTTGGACTGCCGACCGAGACAATTGGAGCGGAGCCTTCTGCCATCTCATATCCGCCATATCGGTAGAGACAAAACCGCGCTTCAAAAAGATCAATTTTGGTCGGCCCTGAAAATGGTGACTTTCGTCCTGTGGAACGCCAATCGGTCGAAAGGACCAGGTGAGTGTCTGACCTGGCTCCAGGGGTTGTTTTGGCGGATCCACGAAAGTCGCCCACGTCGCGTCTTTCAGCGCATCGGTATGATTCTGCGTTTGAAACGACAACAACCCGACAACTTGTTCCGGTTTGATGACCTCCGTACCCACATTCGTCAGCGTTGCGACAACCAAGCCCTTTTCCTCATCGCTTGGCACAGTGAATCCAACACTGATTGGGGCGACGGAGAGGCCGAAGTACGAGCGCTCCGCACTTGCCAGATTGGCGTGCGCCGTTCCCTGCTGCGCTATGCCAGGTTCCATACCTTGTCCATGCATTCGTCCTCCGTAGTGCCATGCTCCCCACACCAGGACGCTGGCTGCGGATACCGCCGCAAGGCTTGCAAGGAGTGAGCGGGAGATCTCGCTTATCTGCCTACGACCGGATTGCACAGCGGCTTTGCGCAAAATCGTCGCCTTCAATTCCTCCGTCATGGGAACTGGTGCGATTTTGCCAAACCTCTCACGCCATTCCAGATCATCGGACATTGTGCACATCTCCCTTCTGTTCGAGAATTTGCCTCAATAGCGACCGGGCTCGATGCAGACGCGTGCGCACGTTCTGCTCACTGGTCTGCAGTACCTGCGCTACCTCCTGTCCGCTCAACCCCTGAATGTAGTACAGGGATATGACGGAGCGATACTTGTCCGGCAGCTGTAGAACAGCCTGCCATAATTCGTCCTGTTCCAGCTTTCTCACGACCTGCGACTCGGTATCACCGTCAGCCACTTCACGGTCCAGAATCGACTCGTCGCGAACTTCGTGGCGAGTGGCCCAAGACCGCAAATAGTCCTTGCATCGGTTCACCGTAATAGACAACAACCACGTTCGCACACTGCCGTCGCCGCGATACGTATCCCGTTTGGTGTAGGCCCGGAGAAAAACATCTTGGGCGATGTCCTGCGCCTGATGATAGTTCCTTACATACGCATAGGCGGTACTCATCACGTCACTGCCGTACAGTTCCATCCAGGTTTCGAGGAGGT
>CAZYAH010000128.1:0-6194 GCA_964645595.1 uncultured Alicyclobacillaceae bacterium
GATGGGGCACGCCGGCGCCATCGTGCGCCATCCCAACGGCGTGCTGGAGGGCGGCACCGACCCGCGCAGCGACGGTGCCGTTGCCGCTTACTAAGTTTGGGCTACAGCTTCACCGCCAAGGACGCGGAGGACGCCAAGGAACAGAAAAGCCTCACCGCCAAGGACACGAAGGACGCCAAGGAAGAAAAAAGCTTTACCGCGAAGGGAACAATAATGAGGACAAGATCAAAACCTGAAGATCGCGAAGGAACCGCGCCAAAGGTGGCATACAGGAAGCGCTCTCGGGATTACAGGCGCTTACTGATCTACTTTTGGAAGCCCACTTTCACGCTCAATAATGCAGTTCTAAGCGCTCAATACCTGTCGTATTGGGCGCTTACTTTTTTCCGCATCAACACGTTGTATAGGTCAGACCCTGGAGGTATGTATCTCCTAACACATTGAAGTTATGGTATTTTAATGAACTTTCTGAACTAATCATAACTTATAGGTCACAAAGTATTTGACGGAGCATGGCATTGATGATACTTTTAGGGCACTAAGTCATCACTACTAGGAAGTAAGAAGTGGCAGCCCTCGATACAGACAAGTGGCTAGGAGCGGTACGCGGTGACCCCCGGAATTTCACGGTTTCCGTATTTGTCCCGAGCCAGACGCGGGACGGCATTCCAATCGATCACGGTGCATGGCAGGTGCAGGCTCTCGAGGTGATGGCGAAACTTTTTGGGGGCGCGACCGTAATTGAAGGAAAGGGTGCATGGCGTGACGACGAAAGAGGTGGGGCGATCGGCGTAGAGAAGATTTCAGCGGTTTTTTCCCTTATGGCGAAGTCATCCTGGAACAGGAAGACAGTCCCGGAGTTGGCGAAATTTCTACATCGGATGGGACGTGAATCAAACCAAGGTGAAATCGGATTGATCGTAGACGGCCACTATTTCCCGATACGGGAGTTCAACAAATGAAGAAAGTTCGAAAGAGTCGGGCCTTGTCGGCAACTGAAACCCAAAGACTCTTGGGTTCAGAACCGCCCATTTCAGTTGGTAAACTTCCAATCGATCCACTAGGTATGAGTGTGATTGGCTCAATCGTCAGAGAACGGCTAGTCAGTCGAGGTGGGCGGCCGTCCGATCCAGCTTGGACGATTGTGAGAAAAGTGCCGATGCGTCCTGAAACGTGGAGCGAGCTTGACCATTTTGCGCAACAGCTACAGGAAAAGAATATCCGTGTGTCTGCGGGCCAAATCGCAGCTATTGCTCTTGAGCGGGGTCTTTCTAAGACTTTGCAAACTGAATCTCCTAGTCAGGTGCCTGGCTTTGTTGCCCGCGAGAGCGTCGTCTACGAATACCACGTGTCGCAAGACGTGAAACTAGACTCACGCCGAGCGCACCTTGCAATTACGCAACACGGATTTTTCCAATGCGCGTAGTTACTTTCTACTCATATAAAGGTGGGGTAGGCCGCACTTTGGCGTGCGCAAATTTCGGAATTTATTTGGCGAAGACAGGACAGAAAGTTGTTCTCGCTGACATGGACTTCGAGGCACCTGGCCTCGATTCGAAATTCTTTAGTGATGCGACGACAAATATCAGCAATGGACTCCTGGACCAGATTTCGGCGTTCCAGCAAGGCCTACCGCTTCCCAATCTGAGTCCGATTCCCATTGGTTTATCGGAAGAGGTCACCCGTTCTGGCGGAAGACTTCAGCTTATTCCGGCCGGGAATTACGGGATGCCTGACAGGTACTACGAAACACTTTCCAGATTGGACTGGAACGTTTTGCTTAGAAGCGAACGAGGTCTCTCTTTCTGGTTCGATTTGTTGTCGAGGATAAAGACTCAACTGCAGCCTGATGTTCTCGTAATCGACTCGCGTACTGGCATTACTGAAATCGGTGGGCTTTGCACGCAGGTGCTTGCGGACACGGTTCTGTTGCTCTCATCGACGAGTCCAGAGAGCATGGCAGGAACGAGACGCATGTATGAAAGCATAAAGAATAGTCAACTCGTTAAGGAGATACGAGGCAATCGCTCGAAGGTGGATCTTCGCGTGGTTTTGACGCGGGTACCTCGGCAGAAAGAGCCCGAGGCCTTCGATCGGAAAATGAAGCTGCGCCTGAATTTGGAAGTGCCTCGTCTTTACTATCTGTTCGCAGATAGTGAGTTAGCGACAGACGAATACCTCGCAATGAATGAGTCTGCTGGAAAAGGTCGATCCATTCTCCCCGACTATGTTGAATTGTTTGCCACCCTCAATCCTGAGGACACGGTTGGTTACGTCAAGTCACGTTTGGCACTGTTTAGAGAAGGACTTACGCTGCGCAAAGAGGCGGACAGTCGCCGTGTGATTCAAGAATTGCTAACTCTTTTTCCGCGGGCAGAAGTCTATTTGGAAGCGGCGCGCTACTACCGGCTCGTGAAGGAGCATGAGGAGTCAATTGTGAGCTACTTGAACTATCTTAAGAGCGCTCCCAATCACAAAGAAATAATTCTCGAGTTCGCAGAAGTATGCGTGGCTGCTCCGCAAGCTACAGTGACCGAACATCGCGAATCCGTGGTTCGTCATCTGTCAACGCTTGGGCCGAATTTAATGGAGCCACAAGTCCTGTCGTTGTTTTGTACGCTCGCGAGTTCACCCGAGCAACTTCAACTGATCGTGGCGTCTATTGAAGACGATCCGGCGAAGCTGACAGCACAACAGTTTCGCGGCATCTTGTTTCGCGCACTGGCAGAGCTTCAGCAGTGGGACAAGCTTGTTGCAAGCGCAACCGACCTTGATCTCAAGGACGTGGTTGTACAGCGCATTCTTGCAAGAGCCTATGCAAAATTGCACGCGCCGGAGAAGGCGCTACAGATTATCCATAGGATGCCTTTGCGTGATCCAACGGAAGTGCTGCCGCTCATGGAGATTCTCTATGACCTGCGAGCTGACACAAACAAGAGCGAGATTCAAAAGGCGGTCAAGGAGAATCGACATTTGAGCAACTATCTAAAGCACTACGCGGCAACTTTGATGGAACACCCAAGCTTTGCCCGACGTGATGATGGAGAATTTCGTTCCTGGATTCGTGAACTGCTGAGTGAGAAAAAAGCTGTCCAGTAGACATTTGTCTGAAACAACGCATAGGAGCAATAAAAGTGAGCAATCCAGAGCATCCCGGCCCCGGACAACACTTCAAGATAGTCGTAAACGGTAGAGAAAAGATCGTGACTGAACACGAACTTTCCTACATCGACATCGTCCGTTTGGCTTTCGAAAATCCAACGATCAACGAGAACATCGTCTATACGGTTACGTACAAACGAGGCCCCGACCATAAACCCGAAGGGTCGATGGTCGAAGGGGATACTGTGAAGGTTAAGCCTGGAATGATCTTTAATGTCACAAGAACTGATAAGTCGTAACGTTGACCTTAGGAGACTGAGGGACGAAGGCTACGAAGTGGAGATCAAGGCTACTTACTTGCTGATTCATAACGTACCGTATGTAAATTCAAATAAGGAAATCAAACGCGCGACGTTAGTTTCCGCATTGCAATTGGCTGGTGACAAAACCGTCAAGCCCAGCGACCACGTCGCTCAATTTACCGGGGAGCATCCGTGCAACAAGAATGGCACGGAAATATCCCAGATCAAGCATAGCAGCTCGAATCAAAATCTAGCGCCTGATTTGGTAGTTAAGCACTCGTTTTCAAATAAACCTCCGAACGGATACAACGACTACTACGAGAAGATGACTAGGTACGCCGAGATTATTTCTGGGCCAGCCCAGTCACTTGACCCAGGTGCATCCGCGAAGACGTTTAAGGTAATTGAATCCCAAGCCGACGAGTCAGTGTTCAATTACATCGATACGGCATCTAGTCGCGCTGGTATTAAAGCAATTGCCGATAAGCTAATTGGTCCAAAAATCGGAATCGTAGGCTTGGGCGGCACGGGGTCATATGTCTTGGATCTCGTTGCAAAGACGCCTGTAAAGGAAATTCATCTTTTCGATGGAGATTCCTTCTATAGTCATAACGCCTTTCGATCACCAGGAGCCGCGTCGCTGGAAGAATTGAGGAAAGCGCCGAAAAAGGTCCATTATTACCACGAGCTTTATTCCCGCATGCGTAAGCAGATCGTTGCGCATGATCTTTATCTAAGCTCATCCAACGTAGAGGAATTGCGGGGACTTGATTTCGTTTTTCTTTGCCTCGACAAGAATGACGTAAAGAAGGTTATTGTCGAGCACTTAGAACAATGCAAAACGCCTTTTGTTGATGTGGGAATGGATGTAATCGCACTGGATGAGCTTCAGGTGTTGATTGGAGACTTAAGAGTCACTACCAGTACTGAGCGTAAGAGAGATCACTTGCGGCGTAGAGTGTCTTTTGCGGATGATGAGGAAGGCGGTGAGTATGATCGGAACATCCAAATCGCGGAACTCAATGCCCTCAACGCTGCATTGGCGGTGGTCAAATGGAAAAAGCTAATGGGCTTTTATCAAGATCTGGAAAACGAACATCACAGCACCTATTCGCTGAACGTAAATATGTTGAGAAGTGAGGATCAGGTCGTATGAAACCTGTCACTCGGCTAAGGCATGAGTTCGTCGAATACATTCCCAGTAACTTGGAGGATGGGACGCTTTATGTCTCATTCGCGTACACGACGGCCGTTCACAAATGTTGTTGCGGTTGCGGAAATGAGGTCGTTACCCCACTTTCTCCTACAGACTGGAAAATAACTTTTGATGGGGAATCAATTTCACTTGACCCTTCCATTGGAAACTGGAGCTTCGACTGTAAATCTCATTACGTGATAGAAAACGGTACAGTTAGATGGGCTAATCGCTGGTCACGGGAACAGATTCATGCGGGCAGGGCTCATGACAGATTGGCCAAGCAGAGATACTTCGACGGCAGAAGAGTCAGTAGTAACGGTAGTACAAGACCTATGGCCTCAGAATTGGCAAAAAGCAATACACAACCAGAGAGTGGCTTTTGGTCAAAACTGAAGAAGTGGTGGTTTTGAACCACCACCAGCTCCCGTTTGGCAAGTGCGGTAACGGCGGCTGTGGCTGAACAAAGAGCAACGCGACAACACTATGTCCCGCAGGGATTCTTGCGTGGATTCGCGGCGCCCGACGAGCAGTCCCGCAACCTGATATGGGTGTACGAGAAGCTTCCTGGGCGCAAACCCCGCAAGGTCTCGATCCGTTCAATCGCCTGGGGGGAGGGCTATTACGCACAGGAACAAGAGGATGGCAGCGACGATCTCGATACAATCGAAAAGGGTTTTGCCCAAACCGTAGATTAGCCCGCGGCCGAAATCATCCGTGGGATCGATGCCCGTCCTGGGCAAATTGTCAGCTTCACCGGCGACGAGAAAGGACTTCTGGCTTTCTTCATTGGGACTTCGCTTACGCGAGTTCCGAGCTTCCGGGAGCCGATGCTTCGGTTACATTCCAACATCGCGCAAATGACGCTGGAGCGCTTGGCCGAGACCGACGAATATGTGCGCCAAGGCATGGAGCGCTGGGGCGTAAAGGCGTCGGCCAAGGACTGGGCAACCCTACGCCCAATGGTTTCAATCGGACGTCAAGTTGGAGAATCAATTCTTCAGAAGCACTGGCAGTTCAGCGTCCCGCCAGAGGGTATCTTCCTGGTCACTTCGGATAATCCCGTGCTCATTTCCACAGGGTTGCGCCCAAATCCATTCATGAGCCCGGCGCACCCAGGCACCGAAATCGTGATGAACCTTCGGAGCGACCTTGCCCTGGTGTGCACGCCCAAGTCCGGTTATCCGTCGGGTATCGTCCTCGCGCAAAGCACTCAGGACACGAAGAAATTCAATCGAGGCATGGTCAGGGCCGCTCGACGCTTTGTCTTCGCCAATTTCGGCTCCGACACGATGGACCAGTTGGTGAAGAAGTACGCACACGACGAGCAGACAATCCGCGTCGATTGACTTCACAGGTCGTCAGAGCGCGCATGTCTTAGGCAGGTCATAGGGGGCAAACTGACCCCTAAGTCGGTCTTCGTGTCCTTCGTGTCGAGGCTTTTCTTGGCGGCCTTGGTGCGCTTGGCGGTGAGGCTTCTATTTTCCTTGGCGTCCTCCGCGTCCTTGGCGGTGAAGATTTACGCGCGGCTAGAGCGCCGCGGCGACGGCCTTGCCGAGATCCTCGGTGCCGGCCTTGCCGCCGAGGTCCGGGGT
>CAZYAH010000129.1:0-6186 GCA_964645595.1 uncultured Alicyclobacillaceae bacterium
TTCCGTGGAGGACGCCCAGCGCTACAGCCAGGACACCGGCGGATTCACGATGGACGAGGATATCGTCATTCCGCTGTACCAAAACACGAGCAAGGCCGACTTGGCGAATACGCTGGCGCACGAACTGACCCACGCGTACTTGAACGCAAACGTCGGAGACTTGCCGAGTTGGGTGAACGAAGGGCTCGCGGTGTACATTGGCATGAAGGCGCAGTCGCAGGTACAGGATCCAGTTGCGTATGAAGGGTACGCCCGGCAGATGGCAGAAAGCATCGTCGAGGCAGCAGCGACGAAAACACTGGTCCCGCTGACGGAGGACGAATCTCAGGTTCTCGAGGGAAAGGCCCCGTACGACTTGGAGTTGCAGGACTGGCTGGCGGTGAGTTACCTGATGAAAACCCATGGGAGCTCCGCGTTCAGCAATTACTTCCACGCGCTCAAATCGAATGGCGACCATGAAGTGGCATTTCTGCGGAGCTTTGGCGTCTCGCCGGACGAGTACAATAAAGCCTTCACCGAGTTGCTCAGGCAGTCTGCTTCCGCGAAGGACCAGGGAGTGGCATTGACACTGTCCGTAGATCCGTCGTTTCAAGGGTTCATTCGAATGTTGCAACATGGCAGCAACGTGTGGCACGGCATTTCGCTGCCGTCTGGTCAGTCGACGCTGACTGTACTTCCGGACGGCCGAGTCGCGGAATACGCGGGACGGGACGAAACCACGAGAGACAACAACGCTCCGGACAAAGTGACCACGTACATCGACCTGGATCCGTCCAAACCGTTGAAATATCACGGTCAAGAGGTCGACTACTGTGGATTCGCCATCGATTATCACTATGGGTTGTACGGATTTGTAAACGCCTGGGTTACTTACAAAAACGGCAAGTCCGAGTATTTGGATGAACCGAGTCTGTTTGGAGTCAAGTTAGTGAAAATCAGCGAGGTTTCGCGGACAAATCCGATTCTGCGCCTGATTGGGCAGAGTCAGGACGCACACTAGACGGCAATGTGGAGTGAAGTGTTCTTAGCTGCCTGAATTTGCATCACATGTGCAATTTCGACATCAAGTTTTTGGCTCGCCTGGATGACGTGGGGATGCAACAGATTTCCTTCGTGCTCAGCGACAATCTGGTAGAGCCTTTTGCGGAGCAGTTCGATCCGCTGCCAAGCAGTCTCATACACGTCCAACAGCTCCCTTTCAGCGAAACGGCGGTATTCCTTAACGGCAGACCACGGTAACAGATTGTAAGTCTTGGTTCGTCATGTTTCAACACAAATTTTTCGACACCGATTTTCGACAGCACTCAACGTTTTGCGCATGGGATTCGGCATTTGGGTTGGCCAGGCACGCGTCCTCGGCATACAATATATGTTGTTAAAGGTTGGGACATGCCTATTCTCGACGGATAAAGGAAGTGTGACATGGCCCTCGGGATTCAACACCATCTGGAAGCCGCAGTTCACGTGCTCGGCGTGCGCTTCAACACGCTGACGCGCCAGCAAGTTGTGGAGAAGTTACTTTATTGGATTGATGAACAGTCACGGCGCATGGTCATCACGGCCGGCCCGGAGTTTGTGATGATGACTCAGCGCGACGAGGAGCTCCGCCACATCGCACGGGTGGCGGATCTGGTCACGCCGGATGGCATCGGGATTGTGTGGGCGGCAAACCGCAGGAAGAAGGTCATCGAGGAACGCGTGACTGGGGTGGAACTCGTCCTCGATTTGTTAAATACGGCGGCCCAAAGGCATCAAGCACTGCGGGTGTACATCCTTGGAGCTGCAGAGCAGTCTTTGCAAGCCTGTCTGGAAAAATTCCGCGCCAAGTACCCGCTGTGCGAGTTCAAAGGTCACAATGGGTACTTTTCGCAGGAGGAATGGCCGAAAATCCTGGCGGACATCGAGGCGTTTTCCCCACACGTTTGGCTCGTCGGACTCGGGCAGCCAAGGCAGGAAAAACTGATCTACCGGACGCTGGCGTCACTTCCACCCTGTGTCGCCATCGGGGTCGGCGGAAGCATCGATGCCTGGAGCGGGACAGTCAAGCGGGCGCCCGCCTTCTTCCGCCGTATGAACCTGGAATGGCTTTACCGCTTGATGAAACAACCCTGGCGTTGGCGCAGGCAGCTCGCCTTGCCTCGCTTTGTGTGGCATGTTCTGAGAAAAGCGGGCGGCGATGTCTGACAGCCCAGCATCTTCGCAGTCTGTATCGACCGGTCCTGACGCACACTACGACTACCGGCAGCACGCCGGAGTCTTTCTGGGGAGGTGCGGAAGGTGGCTCGAGGTTCAAAACGGAATGCGCTATTGCAGTCGGGGGCACACCAGGCTCTTGACAACATGAAGTACGAAATTGCCGCGGAGCTTGGAATTCCGGTACAACGCGGCAGTGGGGAAGCGTATTGGGGTCACGTCACAACGCGCGAGGCGGGAGCTTGCGGCGGCGAGATCACAAAGCGCCTCGTGGCTTTTGCGGAACAGGCGCTGGCGAACCAGCAGGTCTGACAACTTTATATACGATGTTGTGGCGGGGATGACCCCGCCATTTACATATGTCGCTTTGAGCACCGGATCGACATGTCCCGACACAGAGCGAGGGTGTGCAGAATGTGTCGGAATTCGTTGACGGAACGGGGCAAATATAATACCATATGCTTTGTTTATCTAGGGTATTACACGGGATTTGAGGAGGGACTGCCCGTGGCGAAGCGCTTGTTCACGTCCGAATCGGTCACTGAAGGCCATCCGGACAAAATTTGTGATCAAATTTCCGATGCCGTTCTGGACGAAATTCTCGCCCAGGATCCTATGGCTCGCGTTGCCTGCGAAACAACTGTGACCACTGGCTTAGTGCTCGTGGCAGGGGAGATTACGACGTCCTGCTACGTCGACATACCCAAAATTGTCCGTCGGACGATTGCTGATATCGGCTATACTCGGGCAAAGTTCGGGTTCGACGCGGAGACGTGCGCGGTCATCACCTCCATTGACGAGCAGTCGCCGGACATCGCACAAGGGGTCAATCAGGCGCTGGAAGCCCGCACGGGTACGACGGACGCCGAGATTGACGCGATTGGCGCTGGCGACCAGGGCCTGATGTTCGGCTTCGCCTGCGATGAGACGCCGGAACTGATGCCGTTGCCGATTTCTTTGGCACACCGGCTGGCGCGCAGGCTGAGCGAGGTGCGCAAGAACGGCACGCTGCCTTATCTGCGCCCGGACGGCAAGACACAAGTGACCATTGAGTACGAGGACGACAGACCGGTGCGCGTCGACACCATTGTCATTTCCACGCAACACGACGAGCACACGGACTTGAAGACCATTGAGGCGGATTTGCACAAGCACGTGATTGACCCGGTTGTCCCAGCAGAATTGCGGGACGAGAAGACGAAGTACTTCATCAACCCGACGGGGCGCTTTGTGATTGGCGGACCGCAGGGAGACGCTGGGTTGACGGGACGAAAGATCATCGTCGACACATACGGCGGCTATGCTCGCCACGGCGGTGGCGCGTTCTCCGGCAAAGACCCGACCAAGGTAGACCGCAGCGCTGCGTACGCCGCTCGCTACGTCGCGAAGAACGTTGTCGCGGCAGGGCTCGCGCGCAAGTGTGAAGTTCAGGTTGCGTACGCCATCGGTGTCGCCCGGCCCGTGTCCATCTCCGTCGACACCTACGGCACCGGCGTAATCGGTGAAGACAGGATTGTCGAACTGATTCGCAAACACTTCGACCTCCGCCCGGCGGCCATCATTCGGGATCTGGAACTGCGTCGCCCGATTTACCGCCAGACCGCGGCGTACGGCCACTTCGGTCGGCCTGATCTGGACCTTCCGTGGGAACGGGTGGACAAGGCGGAAGTGTTGCGCCAGGAAGCTCTCGGAAAGTAAATAAAAAAATCGTAGAAACAACCCCCATAACGGAAATCACTGTTGCGAATCTATTAGCATCACCCTTACCCCATTGCTTTGGGCGTTGACGATGGACCCGTCGTCAGCGCCGTTTTTTTCATATCCGACGCGTTGCGAGAAGGAAATTTTGACGCTAGTCAAGAAATGATTCGGTAACCGGAACGTTGAGAGGAAGGCGACATACTCGCATTGACAGAGCGAATCACCGGAATGAAAAATGCCATCCAGATTACTCTGGATGCTATCGCGGAAAGCCGACAGCAAGTTGAAGAGATTGCCCGCAGCACCATGGACGAAGTGCAGAGGTTGGAAGCCGAGTACGAACAGGTGCGCGATGACTGCAATCAGGCGATTGCCCGCGTGGAACAGCTTGAACGGGAGTCGCGCGTGGCTCGCGAGCGATTGATGATTGTCAACCGCGACTTACGTAAGTACTCCGAGCGCGAAATGCAAGCGGCCTACGAGACAGCGCAACAGGTGCAGATGGAGCTCGGCCAGTGGCGGGAGCGTGAACTGCAGCTGCGCTTTCGCCGCGACGACATCGCCCGCCGCCTGAAGGCGCTTCGCGCGACGGCAGCGCAGGCGGAACTCGTGTTGGCGAAATTCAGCCACACCGCGCAATACCTGAGCACCGAGTTCGGAGACATCGCGGTCGTCCTCGAGCAGGCCCACACTCAGACCATCCTGGGGATGCAGATGCTGCAAATGCAGGAAGAGGAGCGGCGCTGGCTGGCTGCACAACTGCACGACGGCCCCATGCAGTCGTTGGCGAGCATCGGGATGCGCGTCCAGTCTGCGAGCCCCGAGACGGCCCAGGATGTCCGCAAGCGCCTAAACGGGGTCATCGCGGATCTGCGCCAAATTGTATTTGACCTGCGTCCGCCGCTGTTGGACGATCTCGGTCTCGTCCCGACCCTCAAACGCTATTTGCAGCAGTGGTCCGAATCGCACGGGATGACCGTTCGCATTAACTTGATTGGCATCGAGTGTGCGCTGTCCCCGACGGAAAAAGTCACGCTCTTTCGCGGGGTCCAGGAAGCCGTGAAGAACGCGGCGACGCACAGTCGAGGGGATAGGATTGACGTCACCCTCCTGTATGGGCTTGACGAACTCAACATTCACATCGCAGACAACGGTGTCGGAATTGCAGAAGTGGCTTGGATGGATTGGCTGGAACAAGGTAAACTGGGACTGACACTGTGTCGGCAACGCATGAGCGCGCTCGGTGGCTCCATGCGGGTGGAACCGAACGAGCCGCATGGGACCAAGGTCATCTTGACATTACCCATTCGGAGGGAAGCGAGTAAGTACGAATGAAGCACATTCGGGTCGCAATTGCAGACGACAATGAACAGTTTCGGGATACCTTGCGGGATGTCTTGCAGTTTGAGCAGGATCTACAGGTCG
This sequence comes from uncultured Alicyclobacillaceae bacterium, assembly GCA_964645595.1. Taxonomy (GTDB): domain Bacteria; phylum Bacillota; class Bacilli; order Alicyclobacillales; family Alicyclobacillaceae; genus Alicyclobacillus_A. Next base: position 5,320 of record CAZYAH010000129.1, read on the forward strand.
TCGGCCTTTGGCGCAACGGCGAGGAAGCGCTGCGCGGGCTCGAAGAAGTCCAGCCGGACGTGCTTTTGTTGGACATCAATATGCCGCTTCTCAACGGTGTGGAGGCAACGAAGCGGATGCGCGCCCGTTATCCGGGATTGCGCATCATCATCCTGACCATGCACGACGACGAAGGGTACGTTCTCGAAACTCTGAAATCAGGCGCATCTGGCTACCTGGTCAAGGATGGCTCCGTGTCCGAAGTCGTCCGCGCCGTGCGCGAAGTCGCGGCGGGACGAGCGATTGTCCATCCGCAGGTCACGCACACCGTGATTGCCCAGTTCCAGGAACGGTACGCCACGAACGACTCGTGGAAGGAAATTCTCACAGAGCGGGAAATGGAGATTTTGCACCAGTTGAAGTACGGGAAGTCAAACGAGGAAATCGCGGAGGCCCTCCATATCACCTCGAAGACAGTAAAGAACCACATCTCCAGCATCCTGTCGAAGTTGGGCGTAACGGATCGAACACAAGCCGTGGTGATTGCCCTAAAGAAGAAGTGGTTGACCACGTAACTTGGTCAAGCGCCCGGGACAGCGCCCGCCTTCGTCCCAATTGTCGGAAATGACAGTCTTTCGCCTGCGTCCACGACGGTCCACTCCCTCGGCCCCGGCATATAATGCAGCAGGGGGTGAGGGCCATGGTGGAGGCTTTGATTTTCTGGGCATTGGCGGTCTACGGGGCTCTCGTATTGGTGAAGCAGTGTGTACAGCGAATCCAGCGCAGATCTCGCTCCAACCCGCATCCTCTGACCATCATCCTCGTGGTGCAGAATGCCGAGCGGCATATCGAAGGGACACTGAGGACGCTCATGGTCAAGACCGCGTT
>CAZYAH010000130.1:0-6171 GCA_964645595.1 uncultured Alicyclobacillaceae bacterium
TTGGCAGAGCAAAACGCATCCAGGTAACTGGATCATCCAGAGGTGTGACGGCCAGCCGGGGGAAGCCCCGGCTTTTTGCATCGCGCGGGTGCATACGGCAAGTCGGCAGCGGTAACCATAAGTCCGATGTCTGTAAGATCTGCGACTCTTGACTTCGCAGTTTTTACTTCAAAAGTGAGGTGGACGTTCCTTGCGAGGCGAGCCTGGCCCATTAGTCATCATTGGCGGGGCCGAGGACAAGACTGGTGAATGCAAGATTCTGCGAGAATTTTTGCGGCTTGGCGGGGGGACGGAAGCCCGTGTCCTCGTCATGACCGTGGCGACAGAGCTTCCCATCGAAGTCGGCATGGATTACGTGGAAGTTTTTAAACGGTTGGGGGCAGCGGACGTTCGGACGTTTGACGTCTCGGACCGGCAGGCAGCGAACCGCGACAGCGCGGTCGAGCTAATTCGGGACGCGACGTGCATCTTCTTCACGGGCGGAGATCAGCTTCGCATCACAAAACTGCTGGGCGGCACCCGCATCGACGCAGCCCTCCACGACACTCTGGCGCAGGGAACACCCCTTGCGGGCACCAGCGCAGGCGCCTCGATGATGTCGAGCACCATGATTGTCGAAGGCGAAGCCGAGACCAACCCGCGGATCAACATCGTGCAAATGGCGCCTGGAATGGAGTTCGTGGACGGGGTGGTCATTGACCAACACTTCGCCGAACGCGGACGGCTCGGACGCTTGCTGTCCGCGGTCGCCCAGTATCCGCATCACCTGGGACTCGGGATTGACGAGGATACCGCCGTCGTCGTCCGAGGCCAGACGCTGCGCGTGATTGGGCGCGGCGCCGTGAGTGTGGTCGACGCGGGTACGCTGACCCACACCAACCTGGAGACGGTCCACAAGGACGGGTCGCTCGCCCTGTGCGGAGTGAAATTGCACATTCTGCCCGACGGGTATGGATTTCACCTGCGCACCAGACAGCCAATCACCGACTGGGAAGAATGGGAAGCGACCCGGAGCAAGGAGCTGACAAAATGAAAATTGTCTCGGTACGCCACCTGGATGGCCCGAATGTGTACATCTATCGACCAGTGATGGTTGCGAGAATTGACCTGGAATCGTTGACCGAGCGGGAAAGCTACGAATTCCCGGGATTTGCAGATGCCCTTCTGCACTTGTTTCCAGGCCTTCGGGAACACCACTGCGCAAAAGGGGAGCCGGGCGGGTTCGTCGAGCGTTTGTACAGCGGCACGTATTTCGGCCATATCGTTGAACACCTGGCGATTGAGCTCGCGTGTTGCGCCGGGATTGACGTCCACTACGGCAAGACCCTGTACGCCGAAGGCGCGGGTCGGTACGACATTGTCATCGAATGCAAGGCGTACGAGGCACAGAAGCAGCTGTTGTTCGATGCGGTCGACATTGTCTGCGGCCTGCTCGCGGGGAGGACGCCGAATGTGTCCGAAATCCTGGCTGAGGCGGACAAGCTGTTGGCTCGAACGCAGCTCGGCCCAAGTACGCAAGCCATTGTAAACGCGGCACTGCGGCGAAACATCCCCGTCCGCCGAATCGGCGACGGCAGTCTCATCCAACTCGGCTACGGTCGGCAGCGCCGACTCGTTCAGGCCACCATCACCGACAATACCTCGGCGGTGGCCGTCGACATCGCTTGTGACAAGGACCTGACCAAGCGCGTGCTGCGGGAGGCGGGGATACCCGTGCCGATGGGGGGCGTCGCTCAATCTCCGGATCAGGCCGTCGAGGAGTTCCGCGCCATTGGCGCTCCGGTCGTGGTGAAGCCCTACAACGGGAATCAGGGGCGGGGGGTAAGCCTCAACCTAAATCACCCCGACGAGGTGCTGGAAGCGTACGAGATTGCTTCGCAGTTCTCCAAAAAAGTCATTGTGGAACGCTACGTCGAAGGCCGGAACATCCGCTTCCTTGTGGTGGCAGGTCGGTTTGTGGCTGCAAGCGAACGACTTCCCGCCCGCGTCTGCGGAGACGGCCGCCGGACCATCCGAGAACTAATTGACGAGGTCAACCGCAACCCGCTGCGGGGGGAAGGGCACGAAAAACCGCTGACCCGAATCACGGTCGATCCGGTGGTGGAAGCGACCTTGCGCCGTCAAGGACTCACCGTCGACGACGTTCCTGCAGCCGGCAGCATCGTGGTGCTGCGGAACAACGCCAACCTGTCCACGGGCGGCGAAGCGGTGGACGTCACGGATGAAGTCCACGCCTCATACCAGCGCCTGGCCGAGCGCACCGCGAACATCGTGGGCCTTGACGTCTGCGGGATTGACATGGTCATCGCCAACCCGGTTCTGCCTTACCACCCGGAACAGTGCACCGTGATTGAAGTCAATGCTGCGCCCGGAATTCGGATGCACGAGCATCCTTCCATCGGATTGCCCAGACACGTCGCCGACGCCATTGTCCACTCCCTGTTCCCGAAAGGAAACGGCCGGATTCCGATTGTGTCCATTACGGGCACCAACGGCAAGACGACAACCACTCGCCTGATTGGGCACGTGCTCCGGGGAACGGGCAAGCGCGTGGGCATGACCACAACCGGCGGAGTCTATGTCGACGACGAACTGCTTGTGGAGGGCGATACCACCGGCCCTGCCAGCGCGCGCATGATTCTCGGCGATCCCACTGTCGACGTCGCGGTTCTCGAGACGGCGCGCGGCGGCATTGTCCGCGGCGGGCTCGCCTACGACAAGGCGAACGTGGCGGTTATCACCAACATCACAGCGGACCACCTGGGGCAAGACGCAGTCGACAGCCTGGACGACTTGGTTCACATCAAATCACTCGTCGCGGAATGTGTCTGGGACGACGGGACGGTGGTATTGAACGCGGATGATCCAAAGCTCGTCGAACTCGGCAAGCGGCTGCGCGCAAGAATCAGCTATTTCAGCGTCAACGAAGACAACCCGGTGCTGCAGCGGCACCTGGCCTGTGGCGGAGTTGGCTACTGCGTGGCGGACGGCTGGTTTACGGAAGCCCGCGGCAACCTGACGTGGCAGATTACACCGGTTCGTGCAGTGCCGCTGACTGGTGGAGGCAGTGTACGGTTTCAGATTGAAAATTGCCTGGCGGCGATTGCCGCGCTGCGGGGCCTTGGTTGCACGCGGCAGCAGATTGCGGAGGGACTGGCGTCCTTCCTGCCAGGACTGCACAATCCGGGGCGCTGTACGACGTACAAGATGCCAAGTGGTTGCTACGTCGTCCTCGACTACGGACACAATCCGGACGGTTTTCAGAAAGTCGGGATGTGGCTGCAGAGTTTGGCTCACCGCCGCCTGATAGGCGTGGTCGGCGTCCCCGGAGACAGGTCCGACAAACTGATTCGGCAGGGGTCCGAGGTGCTGGCGGATCTGTTCGACGTGCTGATTGTCAAAGAGGATGCGGACAAGCGCGGGCGCCAGCCAGGGGAAGTTGCAGACCTGATGGCGCAGCAAATCCAGAAGCGGCGGCCAGAGAAGATGTGCGTCAAAATTCTCGCGGAGACGGACGCGCTGCGGTTTGCCGTGCAACAAGCCGGGCCTGGGGATATTGTGGTCATGTTCTATGAAAAACTGAGCCCGGCGCAAAACCTCCTCGCGGACCTGGGCGGCGTGCCGACCGACGGAATTGCCGTTCCCGCGTCTGTCCACCGCTCGGCTCTGCAGTAGGCAGCAAGGCCGCCGTCCTCCCGGGCTGCAAGTCACCCCTTGACTGTCGGAACGGTCCTTGGGATGATGGTGGGAGTTGAGGTGGACAGTGTGCTGGTTGAACGCGCGTACGCAAAAATCAATTTGACCCTTGACGTCCTCGGGCGCCGTCCCGACGGATACCACCAGGTCGACATGGTGATGCAGACCGTGGACCTGTCGGATCTGGTCTGGGTGGAGGAAACGGAAGGCGACGAGATCAAGGTGGATTCGACTGCGACAAACATTCCGCTCGACAGCCGGAACCTCGTGGTTGTGGCCGCCCAGGCCTTCCAGCAGTTCAGCGGAATCCGCAGGGGGCTGAACATCCGCATTGAGAAAAACATCCCTGTAGCAGCCGGCCTGGCAGGTGGTTCAGCGGATGCTGCCGCCGTTCTGCGCGGCCTGAACCGGCTCTACGGGACGAACTACTCGAGCGACCAGCTGGCGGAAATCGGTGCATCCATTGGATCGGATGTGCCTTTCTGCGTTTACGGCGGATGTGCGGTCGCAACGGGCCGAGGCGAACTTATTCGCCGCATTTATCACCACATGCGCCCCTGGGTGGTGTTGACGAGGCCGCCCGTCTACGTCTCGACGGCGGAAGTGTACAACGCGACTTCTCAGGCGCAGTACGCGACGAGCACGGCGAGTGACGAGATGGTGCGTGCTCTTGAACAGGGCGACTTCGAAGCGGTGCGCAGTTTGGTGAGCAACGGGCTGCAGCAGACCACGTTTCGGCTGTATCCGGAAGTCGCGCTTGTCAAGGAGCGCATGGAGGCGGCAACCGGGCAACCGGTGTTCATGTCGGGCAGCGGGCCGACCCTGTTTGCGCTGCTCCCGACGCAAAGCGCAGCGCAGCGGATGTACAACACGCTGCGCGGTTTCATGCGGGAAGTGTATTTGTGCCGCTTCGCTTTGCTGTGATATATTCGCTTCAGATGGGACAGGGGGGATTGGGTTGCGGCGCACAGAACGGCTAATCCGGATCACCAAGCATCTGCTGGACCGTCCCAACCACCCGGTTTCCCTGTCTGAACTGGCTTCCAGCCTGGAGGCTGCCAAGTCGTCGGTGAGCGAAGACGTCGCCATGATTCGCGACGTCCTCGTGGCAGAGGGCGCTGGCAACGTACATACGATTCCCGGCGCCGGCGGGGGCGTAAAATACCAGGTACAAGTCCCGCGCGCACAGTGGGAATCGTTTGTCCACGATATGATCTTGCGGCTGAAGGAGTCGTCGCGAATCCTGCCCGGCGGCTTTCTTTACATGTCCGACGTACTGGCGGACCCGGACGTGCTCGACTTTGTCGGCCGGGTAATTGCCGAGCGGTTTGCCAACAGCGGCATCAACGTCGTGGTCACTGTGGAGACCAAGGGGATTCCGCTGGCGGTCGCGGCGGCGCGGTACCTGCACGTCCCCGTGGTGATTGTTCGGCGGGAACACCGGGTCACCGACGGCGCTGCAGTGAGCGTCCACTACGTATCGGGTTCCGCTCGGCGCATTCAGACCATGTCCGTTTCCAAACGGGCCATGCCGGACCGCGCGCGGGCGCTGATTGTCGACGACTTCATGCGAGCCGGGGCCACCGTGCAAACGGTCAAACGCCTGCTTGCGGAGTTTGACGCGGAAGTCATGGGAACGGCTGTATTCATGTCCACGCTGCAACCGGAACGGAAGATGGTAGATGACTGCGTCGCCCTGTTCAAGGTCGGCGAACTCGAGGAAGGGCGTGAAATCGTCATCGTCCCCGGGTTCTAGCGGACCGCATCGGGCGAGTGGCGTGAGAGACAAGCACTCAAGGAGGCGACTGTGATGAAAACTATTTCGACGTCCAACGCGCCTGCGGCAATTGGGCCGTACGCGCAAGCTATTGAAGCAGGCAATCTGGTCTTCACTTCTGGGCAAATTCCGCTGCGGCCAGACGGCACACTGGTGGAAGGCGGCATCACCGAACAAGTCAACCAGGTGCTGGCCAACCTCGACGCCGTCCTCAAGGCAGCGGGAGTCGACCGGAAAAACGTGGTCAAGTCGACGATTTACCTGACGAATCTGGCGGACTTTGAAACGGTGAACGCTATCTACGGGGAGTTTTTCGGAGAACACAAGCCAGCCCGGACGACCATTCAGGTAGCCGCTCTGCCGAAAGGCGCTCGGGTCGAGATTGAAATGATTGCCGTCAAATAAGAAAGTCTGCGCGGGTGCGCGGGGCAAGGAGTGAGCCGGATGGTGACCATCCGGCTCTCCAATTATATTCACAAAAATAATTTCGAAAAATTCTAAGGACACTAGCAGGACTTTTGAACCACCTGCAGAATACCATTGGTAGTATCCTCCGATGGGATTAAAAGGGTGGTGAAAAAGGTGCAGATTACCGACGTTCGCCTTCGTAAAGTTAACGGCGAAGGGCGTATGAAGGCCATCGCATCCATTACGATTGACAGTGAATTTGTGGTTCACGATATCCGGGTAATCGACGG
>CAZYAH010000131.1:0-6153 GCA_964645595.1 uncultured Alicyclobacillaceae bacterium
ACACGCCCGGCGTGGGCAGCCTGCTCAAGCGGGCCGCGGAACTCGGCCTCACCAATATCCGCGTTATCCGGCACGACGCGGTGGAGGTCGTCGAGTGCATGATTCGGCCAGGCAGTCTCGACGGCGCCCACCTCTTCTTCCCCGACCCGTGGCCGAAGAAGCGGCACCATAAACGGCGGCTGATACAGCCGGCGTTCGTGTCGCTCCTCGCTTCGCGCCTGAAGCCGGGCGCATCCCTGCATGTGGCTACCGACTGGGAGGACTACGCGCGGCAGGCTCTGGAGGTGCTACACGGCGAGCGGCAGCTGGCGAACACCGCGGACGGATACGCGCCCCGTCCCGGGCACCGCCCGCTCACGAAGTTCGAGAACCGCGGCCTCAAGCTCGGCCACGGCGTTTGGGACCTGGTGTTCCGGCGGCGTTGAGGCAAACCCCTCACCGCGGAGGATGCGAAGAAAATCAAGAAGAATAATTGAACCGCCAAGACGCCAAGCACGCCAAGCACGCCAAGCAGCCTATCTCCCCTGATATCTGCCTCGACGAGGCGAAGAAACCGGGTAGCGCGACTACATTCAGTAGGCTAAACGCTTGATCCTGAGGGACAGATGACAGGCTGGGGTGGTCGGGTGTCTAATTGACCACCAAATCGGAAGTTCACATTACGTTAGGGCTTCCCCATGACTGAGCAAGAAGAGCACTTCGTCCACTTTGTGTCTTGCATCACATGGTTGAACAATGCTCGGCGATTGCTGAACACGATTCACACGCAGCCCGAGAACCCACTCATTAGGCCTGCCTTCCGCTTCGCACTTGTCGAGTACTGCAAGCCGTACAAGCTATCGCGCGGCATCAACAAAAAGTTCAAGCTCGATACATCGCTCATTCCGAAAGAGCACCTTCCGCTTCACGAACGGATCATCACCTCTCGCGATCAAGTTCACGCTCACTCTGATCTCACTGTCATGGATGCCAAGCTCCATGTCCACGAATTCATGGGGCAGAGATATACGCTCATCCCGCAGAACATCATCTATGACACCGAAGAACTCCCGAATCTTGAGAACATTGTCGCACTCATCGAGGCTTCACTCGACAACATGTACATCCAGGAGAAAGTGCTTGAAAATGCACTTACGCCCTGACCCGGCAGCAATGGCCAATTTATGCCGGCTGATGGTGCTGATGAGATGCCCATAATGCGTGAATGAGGTTTGTCCATGGCAAAAACATTGATTCTTATTCTTTGCATTCTCCATTTCGGTAATGCGCTAACAGCAGAACAGACGATGGCGGCGAAAAACTTTAAGGTGAGGGTTGATGAACGAGGGCTTATCCAAACGTTACGACCGCTATCCGACTTAAAGAAAGACCAATACGAAAAAACAGCGGATTTCACTAAACGCGTATGCGCGGCGACAAACAAAGCGCTCGGGGTTGACGAAAAGACCCCAGTTACATTTGTCTTGGAGTATGGAAAGAATATGACATGGGCTCAATATGACGCCGACAAGCAAGCTTTCGTCATAACACTAGGTACGGAGATTCACTATGTGGATCAGTACGCGCCTTATGAAGATCGGTGGCGCTGGGAACCGCCTATTGATAAATTCAAATTCAACACAGTTAGGCTTGCGAGCAGCTACAAAGAAGCGCCAAAAAGTTACGTCGGAAAAAATTCGTTCGGCGTTGCGAAAGAAATAAAGGTCGCCTTCGAAGATATGGTGGTATTGTTTTTCCCGACACCGACCTTTAACTCCCACAGTTCCTTTATTGGGTCCCGCATTCTATTACCAGCGAATGCTGATGTCGCTAGAAAATTAGACGGTGACTTGCGCATTGCTATCGTAGCGCGCGTTCAACCGCCCTGTTTCATAACCGGGCGGAGTCACACATCTCCTACCGTTCAATATCCTCGCGACATCACCACGTTTGAAATGGGAATTGTCGTCAGCGCTAAACCGGAGTGGTTACTTTATCGCGCCTCAACGAAGGATGTGCTGAAGCGAGGTATATTCAAATAGCGCTGTCAAAATGAGACGAAGTTCTTTGCTCGGCAGCCTGTAAGGCAGAAGAATGGTTTCAGCGACGATAAATTGACAAGCCCTAACCGCACAATCGAGAGAGACGCGCGCAAGGGCGGCGCGCGCTCCTCATTGTGAACGTTAGACCTCGCATGAAACCGTTCGGCGTAGCGCCGTGGGAAGGGTTCATAACCTTTGAGGCGCTTCGGGCGGCAGCTTATCGAGACGTGCCCACGTATCCCGGGGTCTATCAAGTCTTATTGCCCACGACCGCTAAACCGATCTTTCTACGCAAAAGTCCTGCTGGCCGGTTCAAAGGTCGAGACCCAACCGTGCCACTTGAAAAACTCAATCGAAGGTGGATCGGGAGTGCGGCGTGTCTATATATCGGAAAAGCAGGTGGCCTCGGTCAACAGACCACGCTTCGATCACGAATCTCTCAGTTCGGCCGCTTCGGCGCTGGCGAACCAGTCGCACATTGGGGAGGTCGCTACATATGGCAGCTTGCACACGCCGAATCCCTCGTGGTGTGTTGGGCGCACATGCCAAAAGAGGAGCCACCCCTGGTCGAACGCAAGTTACTCTGCCAGTTCCTCTCTAAGTACGACGGTCCTCCGTTCGCAAACTTGCGCGTACCGTGGTCGAACGCGAGGTCTAACCGCACAATCGAGAGGGACGCGCGCAAGAATAGCGCGCGTCCCTCATTGTGAACGTTTGGCCCCTTCAATGTCGTCCGATTTCGACCGCCGCTCCGAGGAACAATAGACATGTCTCACCCGGAGCAACTACGTTTTGTTCTACCAAACGAAACTGTCTCTCGACTAAACCTCGCCTATACGCCGTTTCATTGGCCCAGTTCTGATGCGTTCCCGGAATATGGTGGCTTCTCGATCCAAGAGCCATGGGAGGGATACAAACACAAGAAGTGGTACGCCGCAGACCGCGAACCCTATGACCGGTTACAGAAGCTGCTCGCACCAAATCATGAGATGTGGATCGAAGCTGACTGTGTTGCTGCGCTGGTTCCCGATGCCAGTGGTCGCAACTTTTCCATGCTGGTCAATGGCGTGACCCTATCAAGCAGCCTGCACGAATCACCGCGGCTGCATAAGCTGATGCACCAAAGGAAAAAGCGCTTCTTGGTAACCACCTGCAACGCTCGAATTTCCGGCGGGGGCACAATGCCTGACGGCAGGAAACGTGGTTATGGCATCGGGATTGATATTGAAGCGCTCCGAGAGGTGGATGCCATTAAGCGGCAGCGAAACAAAGAAAAGGGCCAACTATTCAGTGTCTTTGTGTATCCCATCATTGCCGATCTCGCCAAGAAAAAGTTCTTCGGGTTCTTCGGCAATCGTTGCTTCAAGTGTGCCTCGCCACACGCCCTGGTGATTGATCACCATATCCCAATTGTTCTGGGTGGGCACCTTATCCCTGGGAACCTGGTTGCATTGTGCAGCAACTGCAACAACCGAAAATCAGACTCACCCCCTGAAGCGTTCTACTCAAAGCAGGAGTTGGATCGGCTCCAACCGCTACTTGCAGACCAAGGCAACATCTTCTCGTTGGTCTTCGACAGGGAAAAGTGGGAAACGGATAGAGAGGGCTATTTGTTGTCCCTCGGCGTTGAGGTCAGCCTCGCACATGATGTTCTGAATAACCCCGATCATCGTTTCTATATACCTCCTCGGGCCGAACCAGTCGAAGGGGTAACAATCACGATCGACAGTGACACCATCATGCGCGCGCTTCAGGAATTCATTTCACAGGACACGGTCGCACGATGAGGAAGTGGCCGAACCTCTCGGTCAACCGGACCTTGCGCATACAGCCGCGCAAGGCCGGTTACCTCAAACGTCGAGTCTGTAGGAAAACCAGTTGAGGGGTGTTATTTGATCAATCCGCCAAATTGCGACCGCTCAGAACGCGCTACATTCAACGATCACAGACTCAGGAGGGGTCAAAGCACCCCCGGAAAATGCCGTAGCGGACTTTTCCTACAGACTCGTTATGCGGCCTAAGAACTTGTTTTGTTCAAAGTGGTAACGGGAGACGCCTCATGAAATACAAATGTCCGCTTTGTGGTAGTCCCCTTACGGAGAACCACTTCCATAGGGTCATCAAACAGCAGGAGAAGAAGGAAAAGGTCCAGAAGGGGGAGCTGGCAAAGCTGAAGAAACAGGCAGCAACGGCCACGGCAGCCGCCGTGGCTGCAAAGCGGAAAGAGAAGGAAACCCGCGCCAAAGCGAAACAGAAAGTAGCCGCCGCCAGAAAAGAAGCCGCCCTCGCTGAGCGCAGGAAGACTGCGATCCGGGACAAGCGCATGATGGCCCGGATCAAGAAACTAGAAGAAGAGAAGAAAATGCTTCAGAAGCACACCTCCCCTCAGGAGATTGGCCTTGCCGATGAATCGGTTCTTGTCAGAAAGCTTCGGAAAGAATTTCCTGTCGATCAAATCGAGCACGCCGGCAAAGGAGGCGACGTTCTTCACTACGTGACGTTTGATGAAGAGAAAGCTGGCTGCATCGTGTATGAATGCAAGCGCACCGACCGCATCGCTTCAGACCACGTTGATCAGACAGCTCTTGCCAAAAAAACGCGACACGCCGATTACGGAATACTTGTCACAACGGGAACCCGGAAACGATTTTCCGGCCTCGATCAGGATGCTGGAATATTCATCGTGGCTCAGTCCGGCGTTATCACGCTCGCGCACATCTGCCGGGATAGTCTTGTCGCAATGGCGAAGGCGCGACTCGATGCCACCGCAAAAGCGGCTGCCGCGAAGCGATTAATGGACTACGTTACCAGTCCCGTGTGTAAGACCCCATTGGAAGAGGCCATCTCACATACTGAACGCGCTTACAAGAATCTCATGAGAGAAATAAAGCAGCACATGGGGGACTGGAAGGAAAGGCATGAGGTTTATCAAACCATTCACTACGACGTGTCGCATGTTCAAACAAACATCGCGCGCGTCCTTGGTGGCGATGATCCTCTCAAGCTTGAGAAACCGAAGTTCGAGCCGTTGGCACTTCCTTTGAAGTCGGACCGGCCCTAACACCCGGGGTTATGCAATATTCGCGGAGGTAGTCATGTCGAACTATTTAAAGCCACACTCGTCTGAATGGTTCGCGGCCTTGGAGAAGGTCAACCCTACTCAGGCGGCGCAAACAACGTAAATCCTATCCCTTGCTGGCCGCGACGACGTCTGCTCGATCTGTGGGGATGATCCGGCGGCAGACTACAACTTGACGAGTGAGCAAACGACTTCGGGCATCGTTGCGACACTGAGGCTGTGCAACGATTGCCTAAACTTTCGTCGCAATATGCACGGTGAAAATTTCGTTCCGTTTATTAACTGACGCGCCGCATAACACGGCGCTCAACCTGACTCGCTACATCGGCGCTTTGCGCCTCGTAGCTCGCAGGTTAGCTTTGCGTTAGGGCTCTCAAATAAATGGCGATTCGCTACTGGCCAAGGAAGCCCCGATTCCCCATCATTATCGACACCGGGCGCGGTCTCGTTGGCGCATTGTCCGGCGCGGATTGTGCGAAGCGGATTACTCGGCTCGGGCCTTTTGAGAGCGACGAATCGATGCTGGTCGTTGACTCAACCTCGGAGGGATTCGGGTTCTATCCGCGGATGATGCTCATTTCACCGCTGACGACGAAGAAGCGCTGGACGAAGGCCGAAGTCATCGCGCTATACAATGGCCGGAAGAAACCGGGCGCGCCGAACTATGTACCGCGATCGTTATCGAACAGAACGTTCTACCGTGTCGTGCTCGAAGTGGTGCAGCTTCTTCGAGAGCCCTAACCCCGACGCCGACGCGAACCATCGTGGACGCACCCGCTTATCTTAGAAAAGGCGTCCCCTTTTCCCTTCGGAGCGAGACGCGCGGTCGCTACTCGACCTTGAGGCCGGCTTCCCGGATGAGTTTGCCCCAGCGTGCGGTTTCGGCTGCCATGAATGCGCCGAACTGTTCCGGCGTGCTGGATATGGCTTCGACGCCGAGAACCGCGAGAGCGGATTTCACGCTCGAGGTTGCCAGCGCTTTGCCGAGGTCCTCGGCAACCTTGTCGACGATGGGGCGCGGCACGCCCGCCGGGAACAGAATGCCCCACCAGT
>CAZYAH010000132.1:0-6138 GCA_964645595.1 uncultured Alicyclobacillaceae bacterium
TTCGAACCGGGTGCTCGACCTGGTCGCTCACGTGGCCAGCAAGCTTCCGGTAGCAGCTTCCCACTGAAGCCAGGCCCATCCGAAGTGCACAAGCGGAGATGACTGCAATTTGCGAGAAACAAGAGGGACTTCCTGCGTCCCGCTTGTGTGATACAATACACGTGCAAGGGGAGAATGAGGAAGTACATTCTCCCCCTTTTGTGAGTGGAACCGGCGGTAGGACAGGAGGATGGAGCGGATGAACAAGAAGACGGTCCAGCACGTGGAATGGCAGAATCAATGCGCTCTCGTACGAGTCGACTTCAACGTTCCGATGCAGGAACAGAGGATTACCGACGACACGCGGATGCGCGCGGCGTTGCCGACGATTACATATCTGCTCGAGCATGGCGCCAAAGTCGTCTTGATGAGCCATCTCGGGCGGCCGAAAGGCCAGCGCAATCCGAGTTTCACGCTGGCTCCGGTGGCGGCCCATTTGCGAGAGCTTCTACCCGGTGTCACGGTCCACTTCGCCGAAGACTGCGTGGGTGTAGAGACTGAACGGGTCGTGTCACTGGCGCAGCCAGGGGAAGTTGTGGTATTGGAAAACCTGCGCTTTCACCCCGAAGAGGAGAAAAATGACGAAACTTTCGCGCAACAACTCGCCAAGTTGGGCGACGTCTTCGTCAACGACGCGTTTGGCACGGCGCACCGAGCCCACGCGTCCACTGCGGGAGTTGCGCAGTTTCTGCCTGCAGTAGCCGGTTTCCTGATGGAGAAAGAAATCGACGTGATGGGCCGGGCGCTGAGTGAGCCAGTGCGCCCCTTCGTCGCGGTGATAGGCGGCGCCAAAGTTTCCGACAAGATCAAGGTGCTCGAAAACCTGTTGCCGAAGGTGGACGCCTTGCTCATCGGCGGCGGCATGGCGAATACATTTCTCGCTGCAAAAGGGTACGCCGTTGGAAAATCGCTGGTTGAACCGGACGTCTACGACACGGCCCGAGAGTTGCTCGACCTTGCCGACAAACGCGGCACCAAGTTGCTTCTGCCGAGCGATGTGGTCGCCGCGGACGCTTTCTCGGCCGACGCGAACTACGACGTCTACCATGTCGATTCGATTCCGTCCGACCGTATGGCGCTCGACATTGGGCCGAAAACCATCAGCGCTTACGGGGAGGTCATCCGCTCGGCGAAGACGGTTATCTGGAACGGACCGATGGGCGTCTTTGAGATGAAGCCGTTTGCCACCGGGACGTTTGCGGTAGCCCGGGCAATGGCAGAAGTCGATGGGACCACCATTGTCGGCGGCGGCGACTCCGTCGCGGCGGTGGAACAGTCGGGCCTGGCCGAGCAGATGACGCACGTCTCGACGGGCGGCGGAGCTTCTCTGGAATTCCTCGAGGGGAAACCGTTGCCAGGGGTCGTGGCGCTGAACGACAAGTGAGTTGAATGGAGATTCGCACGTCCGTAAAGGAGGGAGTTCGGTTGCCTCGGCGCAAGATTCTGATTGGCAACTGGAAGATGTACAAGACGGTGGCAGAGGCGCGAGCGTTTGCAGAGGAGTTGGGACGGCATTCCAACGCTTTGACAAACGTCGTTGACTACGCCATTTGCCCGCCGTTCACCGCGCTGCACATCCTGCGCGTGGTGCTGCCTGCCAACGTCGGGCTGGGAGCGCAGAACATGCATTACGCGCCACACGGCGCCTTTACCGGGGAAATTTCTGCGGACATGGTGAAGGAGCTTGGCGCAACCTATGTGATTCTCGGCCACTCCGAGCGGAGAAACCTGTTTGGCGAGGACGACCAGCTTATCCAACAGAAGGTAAACGCTGCGGTGCAGGCTGGTCTGGTGCCGATTCTCTGCGTAGGGGAAGACTTGCAACAGCGCGAGCTCAATCAGACATTGACCGTCGTCCGCCGCCAGACCGAAGCGGGAATTCAGGGGCTGTCTCCGGAACAGGTCGCAGCAGCCATCATCGCGTACGAACCGGTGTGGGCCATCGGCAGCGGCTTGACTCCTTCTCCGGACCAGGCACAGGAAGTGATCTCCTACATCCGCAGCGTCGTGGCCGAGGTGGCAGGGCCGAGCGCCGCAGAAGGTGTTCGCATCTTGTACGGCGGCAGTGTCAAGCCAGAGAACATCGCGTCGTTTGTGCAACAACCGGACATCGACGGGGCACTGGTCGGCGGGGCCAGCCTCGACCCGCACTCTTTCGTAGAGATGGCGAGAGCCATCGCAGGAGGTACAGGACAATGACAGCGGAGGACAAGGCTACTTCCTTTCGGAGGGCCGCCATTCCATCCGGGTCCGGTCCCGTCGCGCTGATTATCCTGGACGGATTCGGACTGCGCGAGGAGACGTACGGCAATGCGGTCGCACTGGCCAAGAAGCCAAACTTTGACGAATACTGGTCCAGGTATCCGCACGCGACGCTCAAGGCCAGCGAGGAGGCGGTAGGCCTGCCGACTGGCCAGTTCGGGAACTCGGAAGTCGGTCACTCCAACATTGGCGCCGGCCGGATTCTCTACCAGGACTTAACAAGGATTAACCTGGCGATTGAGACAGGCGAATTTTTTCAAAACCCCGTCCTCAAGGAAGCAATGGAGCACGTCTTAAGGAACGGATCCAACCTCCATTTGTCCGGCCTGGTGTCGGAAGGCGGGGTACACAGCCACATGGACCACCTCCTCGCGCTGTTGCGCATGGCGGCGGAGAACGGCGTGAAAAACGTCTACGTGCACGCATTTCTGGACGGCCGCGACGTGGCGCCGACGAGCGGTCGGCGAGACCTTGAGCACGTGCTCGCCGTCATGGACGAGCTCGGCGTTGGCAAAATCGCCACCATTCAGGGCCGCTACTACGCGATGGATAGAGACAACCGGTGGGAGCGGACGGAGAAAGCGTACCGCGCGATGGTGTACGGAGAAGGCGAAAAGGCGACGGATCCGCTGCAGGCGGTGGAAGCCAGTTACGCGAAGGACGTCACGGACGAGTTTGTCCTCCCGACCGTCATCGTGGACGAGGGAGGCACCCCGGTTGGTCTGATTCAGGACGGCGACGCCGTCATCATGTTCAACTTCCGACCGGATCGGGCCATTCAGATTTCGCGCGTATTTACTAATGAAGATTTTCGCGAATTTGACCGCGGGCCCAAGTTCCCGCGCATCCACTACGTATGCATGACCAAGTACAGCGACACGGTCGGCGGATTTGTCGCCTACGGGCCGACGAGCCTGGATAACACGCTCGGCGAAGTCCTGGCAGACAATGGACTGACCCAACTCCGCATCGCGGAGACGGAGAAATACCCGCACGTCACGTTTTTCATGTCGGGCGGTCGCGAGGAGAAATTTCCTGGTGAAGAACGCGTGCTCATTCCGTCGCCGAAAGTGGCCACGTACGATCTGAAGCCGGAAATGAGCGCGTACGAGGTGGCAGACGCGGCCGTCGAGCGGATCCTGTCCGGGGAAATCGACGCGGTCATCCTAAACTTTGCGAACCCGGACATGGTCGGTCACACGGGTGACCTGCAGGCGGCCATCCGCGCGGTTGAGGCGGTGGACGAGTGTCTCGGCAAAGTGGTGCGCGCCGTTCAACAGATGCGCGGCGTTGCAATCATCACGGCGGACCACGGGAACGCGGACATCATGATTGACCCAGAGACCGGGGGACCCTGCACCACGCACACCTTGAGTCGGGTGCCGGTGATTGTCACGAAAGACGGGATTCGCCTGCGAGACGGAATTCTCGCGGATTTGGCGCCGACTATGCTGGACCTGCTCGGCGTGGCTCAGCCCGCGGAAATGACAGGTCAGTCGCTGATTGTAAAATAACGGAGGGATGGAAACATGTCTGAGATCTTTGACGTACACGCGAGGGAAGTGCTGGATTCGCGCGGCAATCCAACCGTTGAAGTAGAAGTGGAACTGGAGTCGGGCGTGGTGGGTCGCGCCATCGTCCCGTCTGGCGCATCCACGGGTGCGCACGAAGCAGTGGAACTGCGCGACGGGGACAAGAAACGGTACCTCGGCAAGGGCGTGAAAAAAGCCGTCCAGAACGTCATTGAGATTATCGGCCCAGAGCTGGTGGGCGAAGAGGCCAACGACCTCGTCGAAATTGACCAGAAGTTGATTGAACTGGACGGCACGCCAAACAAGGGAAAACTGGGAGCAAACGCAATTCTCGGCGTCTCCATGGCCGTGGCCAAAGCGGCGGCTGCAGAACTCAACATCCCCTTGTACCGCTTCCTCGGCGGGTTCAACGCGAGAATGCTGCCTATACCTTTGATGAACATCCTGAACGGCGGCAAACACGCGGACAATACGGTGGACATTCAGGAGTTCATGGTCGTTCCGCACGGAGCGCCGACGTTCAAGGAAGCCCTGCGGATGGGGGCAGAAGTGTTCCACAACTTGAAAGCCGTACTTAAGAAGCGCGACTTGGCGACCACGGTCGGGGATGAAGGCGGTTTTGCCCCGAACGTGCGAACGAACGAAGACGCGATTGCCCTCATCGTTGAAGCGATTGAAGCTGCTGGCTACGAGCCTGGCCGACAGGTGTCCATTGCGCTCGACGTGGCTTCGACCGAACTCTACCGCGACGGCCAGTACGTGTTCGAGGGCGAAGGGGTAACCCGGACCGCGGACGAACTGATTGCCTATTACGAACAGCTCGCGAAGAAGTACCCGATTGTCTCCATCGAGGACGGACTCGCGGAAGACGACTGGGAAGGCTGGGAGGCGCTGACGAAAACGCTCGGCAACCGGTTGCAGTTGGTCGGAGACGATTTGTTTGTCACCAACACGGCTCGTCTCGGACAAGGCATTGGCCGCGGCGTAGGCAACTCGATTCTCGTGAAAGTCAATCAAATTGGCACACTGACCGAGACGTTTGCCTGCGTGGAAATGGCGAAAACGGCCCGTTACACGTCCATTATTTCGCACCGATCCGGTGAGACCGAGGACGTCACCATCGCGGACATCGCAGTTGCGACCAACGCGGGACAGATCAAGACGGGTGCGCCGAGCCGGACGGACAGGGTCGCGAAGTACAACCAGTTGCTCCGCATTGAAGAGAACCTCGGCACGGCGGCCGTGTACGCTGGCCAGGTTCTGTTTGGCCGCCCATAGTAAGACGGCCTCGGTGACACTAACGCCACAACGGGCTGTCTCGCCAGCTGTCGCAAGACAAGACGGGAGACAGCCCCTTTTTTCATCTGCGGATTCAGCCGACTGAGTTTTCTGACTGTGAGAGAAACTCGGTTTGTCGCCCGCTGGATTTCGTGGTAGACTGTTATGCAACAAGGGCGAGTGGAGGTGAATTTGGTGCTCGCTGCGAAAGTGGTTCTCGTCATTCTGTCCATTCTCCTGATCACGGTCATCCTGCTGCAGTCGGGCCGCAGTGCGGGGCTGTCCGGCGTTATCACGGGCGGACCAGATCAGGTTGTCAACCGCCGGAATCGCGGAATGGATTCGCTGTTGGCGAAGGTGACAGTGGTCATCGCCGCGCTGTTTTTCCTGGTGACATTGTTGATTGCGTACCTCAGTACTCATTCTTCGTGAGCGGATATCTCTGTGCCGTCCTGCGACGGCACTTTTTGTTTATGAGACATAAATCGTGCGGGTTGATTTCGGTGACAGTATATCTTGAGGTCATCATGGAGAAGTGGGAGGACGTTATGGACAAGGGTCACTGCGTTCTCGTACACGGTTTTACGGGTTCACCCGAAGAACTGGAACCATTGGCCAATGCACTCCGCGACGCCGGGTACTCGGTGTCCCTGCCGACACTGTACGGACACGGCGCATCGAAGGAAGAGCTGCGGACCGCGACGACTACAGCTTGGATCCAAAGCGTAGAGCCCATTGTGGAACAACAGGTCGCGCGCGGACCGGTCCACCTGGTCGGTTTCTCCATGGGAGCCATGGTATGCGCCGTCCTGGCAGCCAGGTACCCGGTCGCCTCCATTACCATGCTCTCTCCTGCCGTGTATTACGTTGGGCCCAAACAAATGTTTCGCCAAATTGCCGGCGTCATCAAGGAGTCGTGGGGAGGACGGGATTTAGGCGCAGCGTATCTGCGCAAGCGGATCGACAAGATGTCCAACACTCCGCTCAGCAGCATCAAGCAGTTTCGGCGCATGGTGCAAATCGGGAA
>CAZYAH010000133.1:0-6082 GCA_964645595.1 uncultured Alicyclobacillaceae bacterium
CGAATGTCATCACTCTTCCGCCGGCGAAAGCAGCGCCTTGTCAGCCGCGGGTTCAGTTTCTCCCAATGGATTCAGGGCACAACGGTTCCACCGTGCGCTCCTATGAGCACCCATACGAGTTGGAATTTGACGGGTACCACATTCACGAGCCGAAAGGAGGCAGCGTATGCCTCAAGGGTATCTAAGTCTCGTGTTGCACGCGCATCTGCCCTTTGTGCGCCATCCCGAGCAAGAACATCTGCTCGAAGAACGCTGGCTCTTCGAAGCCATCACGGAGTCGTATATTCCGCTCTTGCAAGTCTTTCAGCGGCTGATTCACGACGGCGTGGACTTTCGCGTGACCATTTCGTTGTCGCCCCCGCTCATCGCCATGCTCTCCGACCCTCTGGTGCAATCCAGATACCAGAAGTACCTCGATAACCTCATCGCGCTCGCGCAAGCGGAAGTCCTCCGCACTGCAGGGGATCCACAGTTTTACCCGCTGGCTACGGCGTACTTGCAGCGATTTCGAGAGATCCAGCAGTTCTTCGACGAATATGACGGCAACATTCTGCGGGCGTTTCGGGAACTTCAAGAAGCTGAGAAAGTGGAGCTCATCACCAGCGCGGCCACTCACGCGTTCTTGCCGTACATTCAGACGGAAGAAGCGCTGCGCGCACAAATTGCCACTGCAGTGGAGGTGTTCCGAGAACACTTCGGCATTCAACCGGCGGGAATGTGGTTGCCGGAAGCGGCGTATACGCCGCGCGTGGACAAGTTTCTCCAGGAATTTGGCATTCGCTACTTCTTTGTGGACGCTCACGGCTTCGCGTCCGCGAACCCGCAGCCTGTATTCAGTACGTTCTCGCCGGTGTTAACGTCCGGAATTGCCGTGTTTGCTCGCGACAGCGAGTCGTCCGAACAGGTCTGGAGCAGTGAAATCGGGTATCCTGGCGACTTCGACTACCGCGAGTACTATCGGGACATCGGCTACGAGTTGCCGGACGAGTACATTCGTCCATACCTTCACCCGAACGGAATACGGATCGCCACCGGAATCAAGTACTACCGGATCACCGGAAAGGATGGAGACAAAGCGCCGTACGACTTCCACCGCGCACGAGAGAAGGCGGCGCTGCACGCGGGCCACTTTCTGTCGAATCGGCAGCGGCAAGTGGAATACGCGAAAGGTGTTATGGGACGGACACCCATTGTCACGGCGCCGTACGACGCAGAGCTGTTTGGCCACTGGTGGTATGAGGGCCCCATCTTTATCGATATGCTGCTTCGCAAAATCCACTTTGACCAGGACGTCTTGAAGACCATCACGCCGTCCGAGTACCTGGTACTTTACCAAGACTTTCAATCCTGCCAACTGGGCATGTCGACGTGGGGCAGAGCCGGCTACGGAGAAGTGTGGCTGAATGGGAGCAATGACTGGATTTACCCTGCGCTGCACGATTGCGAACAGCAGATGGTATGCCTTGCGAACACCTACGAGAATCCGTCCCCGCTTGTACGGCGAGCACTCAACCAGGCCGCCCGCGAACTAATGTTGGCGGAGAGCAGCGACTGGGCGTTCATCATGGACGCAAAGACCATGGTGGATTACGCCGTGCGCCGCACTAAGCACCATGTCAACCGGTTCCGCGCATTGGCCAACATGGTGCGAAACCAGTCAATTGACGAAAACTTCCTTTCGCAGCTCGAGCGCATGGACAACCTGTTTCCAAATATCGACTACAGGGTCTATCGCTCTGACGGTGATGGCTTGTCGAGCCAAGCGCACAGCTGCACGCGGCAACCCGGCAATCCCCGTTTGCGCATTCTCATGCTGTCCTGGGAATTCCCGCCGATGACCGTTGGCGGGCTCTCCCGACACGTCTACGACCTGTCGCGACATTTGGTCCGACAGGGCTGCGAGGTGCACGTGGTGACAACCGCCATCGGCGATGCTCCTTCGAAGGAAGTTTTGGAGGGGGTGCATATCTACCGTGTGAATGTGTTGCAGCCCGATGGCGGCGAATTTATCCACTTTGTGCTGCAACTCAATCTCATGATGCTGGACCGGTGCCGTGCACTCATCGAGGACGAAGGGTATGAGTTTGACCTCGTCCACGCGCACGACTGGTTGGTCTGTGACGTCGCCAAGGCGCTCAATCGCCACCACCATCTGCCACTCATTGCCACGATTCACGCCACCGAACACGGTCGCAACCACGGCATTTACACAGACGTGCAAAGGCACATTCACGGGCTCGAGTGGGAGTTGACCCACGAAGCGTGCCGCATCATCGTCTGCAGCTCCTTTATGAAGCAGGAAGTGGAATCGGTCTTCAACGTGCCTGCGGAGAAGATTGCCGTTCTGCCAAACGGCGTCGACAAGCGCCTGTTGGAGGTTCAGTCGCAGGAAAATTCGCCTTTGAACGCTCCGCACGCGTTGAACGCTCCGCACGCCGACGAGTCGGAACCCATAGTTCTCTTCATTGGTCGGCTGGTACCCGAGAAAGGAGTCCAAGTGTTACTTCAGGCCGCTCCTGCCATACTTCAAGAATTCCCTCATACCAAGTTTGTGGTGGTGGGTAAAGGGCCCATGCTGGATCAACTCGTCGCGACGGCACAACAACTCGGAATTGCAGACCGCGTCTCCTTTCTCGGATTCGTGGCGGATGACGAGCGCAACCGGTTGCTCGGCGCAGCGGATGTGGCCGTCTTTCCCAGTCTGTACGAACCGTTTGGGATTGTGGCGCTGGAGGCGATGGCAGCAGGAACACCCGTGGTCGCCTCGCACACGGGCGGACTCGCCGACATCGTCCAACACGAACACAACGGATTGACCGTGTATCCGAACGACGCGCAATCGCTCGCAACGCAAATCAAGAGAATTCTTCGCGATCCCGATTTCGCCACGAACCTCGCCCGCACTGCGGAAATGGAACTGGTGCGCTTTGACTGGAGTCACATCGCGGAGGAGACCATCCATTGTTATCAATTGGTCCTCGAATCCGACCGTGCAAAGATCGTTCAGCGCGTTTCCGAATCGGTCTAGCCCAATATTGTGTTTCTGAATATTTATGCACGAACCTGCGTTCGTGCATTTTTTGTGGTCAAACGTGTGGTCGGTAGATTTCTGCCGGCTGGATGAAGGTGGTAGAGAGTTGCAGAAAAATATCGTGCGAGGTCCATGTAAACGGATACGTCTTGTCATACTCTTTCATGAATCTTTATATACTGCGACATCATTACATTTAAGTGCGCAAGAAGGGGACGTGGATATGAAGGCCGTGATCATGGCAGGAGGTAAGGGAACTCGACTGCAGCCTCTCACCAAACGGTTGCCGAAACCGATGCTTCAGTTGCTTGACCGTCCAGCCATGGAGTACATTGTCGAGCTACTTGCCAAGCACCACTTCGATGACATTACGATTACGGTCTGCTACATGGCGGATGTCATCCGAAACCACTTTGCGGACGGAAAGCAGTGGGGTGTCAGGATTCGCTATCAGGAAGAGAAGGTCCCGCTTGGCACCGCGGGCGGGGTGAAACAGCTGGAAGGACACCTCGACCAGACTTTCATTGTGATGAGTGGAGATGGGCTTACGGACTTCGACCTGACGCAAGCAATGGAACAGCACCGGCGCAACGGGGGCATCGCGACATTGTTGCTCAAGCGGGTCCGGTGTCCGCTCGGATTCGGCACCGTCGAAACGAATTCGGACGGACGCGTCGTGCGGTTCGTTGAAAAGCCGACGACGTGGATTGACGGACATACGTATTTGGTGAATACCGGCATATACATCCTGGAGCCGCAGATACTTGAGTTCATCCCTGCGAACCAGCCGTTCGACTTTGGTCGCGAGTTGTTTCCGCTACTGCTGGAAAAGAACGTCCCGATTTACGGATACGAAGCAGAAGGGTACTGGTCGGATGTGGGCACGCTGCAACAGTACTACCAAGCGCAGCTCGACATGATTCTGGGGCGCGTTCGCGTCAATTTGCCGGAGGAAGTTACCTCGATCAACGTGGTCAGCGTGTAGACTTGCTCGTGCGAGCCCATATTTTTCACGCCCTCCTCTCCCTGACCTTAGATTGTAGGGGAGAGGAGGGTTTTGTATGCGATCCCAGGTACAGCACGTCTTGGACTCGTTGCGGCAGCAAAACGGCCTGTATGTCGCCAGCCCTTCGCGGACCTACCGCTATGTGTGGATTCGAGACAACTGTTACATGGCGCTCTCCGATCTTTTTCAAGACAACTCTCGATTTGCACAGACGTATCACGGCATGCTGGACATCCTGCGCAAGTACGAGTGGAAGTTGGCCCACCACGCACTGCAGAAACCGAGAGCGGCCTATGAGTACATTCACCCTCGATACACTGCGGATACCTTGGAGGAAGTACCGGAGCCATGGGGAAATGCCCAGAATGACGCGATTGGGGCGCTCTTGTTTGGCATCGGCCAGGGCCTGCGGCACGGGAAGCCGGTGTTGCGGGACGAAGCGGATCGACATGTCGTCTCCCTGTTGATTCAGTACTTGATCACGCTGGAATACTGGCGCGACGAGGACAATGGCATGTGGGAGGAGACTCGCGAAATTCACGCTAGCAGCATTGGTGCCTGCACAGCCGGGCTGCTCGCGCTGCAGCCGTACTTTGACGTGCCGTGGAAGGCAATTCAAGCTGGCTTCTCCGCGCTGTTCAGCCTGTTGCCCCGCGAAAGCGCTAGCAAAGACTGCGATTTGGCCCTGCTGAGCCTCATCTACCCATATCAGCTCGTTCCGCCTGACTTGGCACAGACCATAGTAAGCAACGTCGAGCGGCAACTGTTGCGCGAACGAGGCGTAATCCGCTACGAGGGAGACCAGTACTTCGGAGAAGATGGGCGCGAGGCGGAGTGGTGCATGGGACTGCCGTGGCTCGGGCTGTGCCACAGCACGTTGGGGAATCTCGACAAAGCGGAGTCGTATCTCGACTGGACGATGCGAGTCATGACAGAGAACTTCGAGATTCCGGAACTGTACCTACCGCAGCGGGGGATTCCGAATGAAAACACACCGCTCGGCTGGGCACACGCGTTGTTCCTCGTGTTATACGACACCGTCCGCGGAACCAATGAATAAGAAAACGATGCCATCGTCGATCCGGTGGAGAAAGCGCCGACTAAACGTCGGCGCTCGATGCTGCTCGGTGACTCAATCGCGCGTAGAGACGGTTCTCGCCGTCGACGGCTTAAAGCTCCCGAACCGATCCTGCACATACATACCGACCGTCGCACCGACGACGGCGCCAATGACGATGCCGACGCTCCCCAAATGTATGAGACTTGCCAAAACGGACAACAGAGCTCCGCAGACAGCGGCGATGAAATGGGGGATTGAACGTTGCCCAATAAGCAGAAGAGCTAAGAACAACGCGGGCAACGCAAAGCCGAGGACGTCTGCAATCGCCGCGGGAACCGCACGGCCGACAACGGCTCCGACCAACGTGCCAGCGAGCCAGGACCCGTAACAGGAAAACGCAAAGACAATCTGATAAGCCGGTGACGGGGGTTCCTGGAGAAGGCGACTGCTGCTAACCGCAAACACCTCATCGGTCAATCCGAATGCGGCGACCCACTTTTTGACTTCGGGCCATTTCGCAAAGGCTGGACCAAGGGTCGTACCGTAGAGGAAATGCCGCAAGTTGACCAACAGCACAGTCAGAATGGTTGAGATAGGGGAGGTCCCCGCCAATGCCAAACTGACCAGCATGAACTGGGCGCCACCGGCATAGACCCATGCGGAAATCAGAAAAGCGATGAACCAGGGGATGCCGTTTCCCGTGCAGATGACGCCAAACGTTACGGCGATAGGGAAGTATGCGAGCATGATTGGGATTGCATCTCGAATCGCTTGAGCGAGCGTTGAACGATTCATTCTCGGAGCCCTCCATTCAAACCCAGTGAGTCACCGCAGCGTAACAGACCACTCCTGCCAGGACCGTCCAAAACATGTTCCGAGTGAACCACGCCACGATGACCGTCGGAATGGCCGCAATAAACGTTTTGTTTTGCATCAGGGGAACCCAATGGTTATCCTGGAGCAAAAGCACCGGCCCAAGCAATGC
>CAZYAH010000134.1:0-6056 GCA_964645595.1 uncultured Alicyclobacillaceae bacterium
CGGGGCCCGTTTCGCCTTTTTGCGGCGTAACCAGTCAAGGCACAGGTTGCGCGCGATTTGCACCAGGTACGCTCGAAAGCTGCCGCCGCGAAACGCGTGCATCGATTGGTAGGCTTTGATGAGCGCCTCTTGAACGAGATCGTCCACGTCATTGGGGCTGTGCGTGATGTGATACACTAGGTTTCTGACCAGCAACTGGTGCCCTTTTAGGCACCCGTATGCGCAGATGTCTTCACCGCACCCGGGATCTGAACACTGCATGCGGACTCTCCTCAATCATTGTTCGGATGTCGGTGTACCGGCTGACCGCCAGCGGTGTTCACTTGAAATGACGCAAAAACACGTTCGCTGTTACACCAAATTGGCATAGGTTTGTCAAGCAGACATCCATTATATGTATGGTATTCTATTTCTATGTGTGTGGACAAGGAGGATGGGTTGCGACATGGTGAATGAGACAAACTCTACCGAACTGTCTCGCTGGCGGGGCCACGCTGTGCCGCTCGCAGCGCTGGCCTTGTTGGTACTCCTGTCCTACCCCGCCTGGGCTCTGCCTGGGGCGTATACATATGATGATCTCGGCCGCCTCAATGCCCCGCAGCGCATGCTGTTGACGTGGTTCTATACACATGGACACTTGCCGTTGTGGAATCCGTTCAATTTTGCCGGCCAACCCTTCCTCGCCGCGGGCCAAGCCGGTCCGCTGTATCTGCCAAACGCCATCTTTCTGCTTCTTTCTATTGTGCCGGCGTTCAAGGTGTCCTACCTGTTCCACGAGCTCCTTGCCGCCTTTGGCATGTATGCGGCATCGTATCACTTGTGGCGAAGCCGGCTCGGTGCCGTTGTCTCCGCAGTGGCACTCGTGACGAGCGGGTTTCTGCTCGGCCACCAAATTCATACGCAGATGTTCGATGCCTTTGCCTGGCTGCCGCTTTGCTTTTGGCTGTGCCTCCGAGTATATGACCGCCCGGGCTGGCTCCGCATTGTCTTCCTGGCGGTTGCGCTGGCTATGGAGATCTACGCCGGGCACCCTCAGGTGACGTTCTACGTATTCCTGACGCTGGGCCTTTACCTGGCCGTCACGCTTCTGCGCCATCCAGCCAAAACAGAGTGGCCGCGAGCCCTGCGCGTCCTCATCGCCGTCGTGTTGGCGCTGGGACTTGGCGCTGCCCAGTGGCTGCCGACGCTGGATCTTGTCACTTATTCGAGCCGCAGCGGCGCATCTGCATGGTTTTTGCTCGCTCAGTCGTTCCCCTGGGAAGGATTCCTGCAGTGGCTTAGCCCGTACACGGCGGGCGGCGGATTCGGGGCTGCACCCCTTTCGCAGAATTCTTTTCTGGCCACGTACGGAAGTCCGCTGTTCTGGGAGTTCGCGTGTTACGTCGGCGTTGTCACTCTGTTCCTAGCCTTCGCGGCGGTGGGCACGCAATTGGTTAAATCCACTCCCGTCCTGGCTCTCTCCGTCAGCGCCATCACGGCGCTGGCGCTGGCGCTCGGCGACAACGGATTTCTCGCCGAAGTGCTCGTCAATGTTCCGGGCTTCGACCTGTTCCGCGTCCCCGCGCGCTACGTCGGCCTGGCCGACTTCTCGCTCTCACTCCTGGCCGGCGCGGGTGTCGCCGTGTGGCAGACCGGCTCAGCTTCGACGCGAACAAGGATTCGGCGCATTGTCGCCGGTTCCGCCCTGCTCACTATGATTGCTCTGGTGCTGGTGAAACGCCTGCTCGATCTGCCTTACTGGTCGTGGTCAACCGTCGCGGCGGAGGAACTGTTGCTTGCCGCGGTGGTGCTTTTGCAGTTGCCCAGAATTGTCTCAACCGAAGGCGCGAGGCTGTGGGGGACGGCCATCCTCGCCGGGATTGACTGCGTCAGCCAGAGCGCAGCGCTATCTCCCTATGTCCTTTCGGCCGATCCCGCTCCCTACCTGCGCGCCTCCGGCCCTGTCGCGTATGTGCAGCACCACCTCGGTTCCGCCGAGCCGCTCCGCCGCGTCGCAGATTTTGACGCAGGCGCACTGTCTCAAGACAAGTCGGCTGCCTTCCAGATCCCGTCGCTGAACGGGTACGACTCACTGGTGCCGGCCTGGTACGACGGTGATGTCCGGCTCACCTGGAACGAATCCGTCCTGACGAGCCACGCCCGCTCCCTGCTGGACGCCCTCGACGTGGAGTACGTCCTTACTCCGGAGCACTGGCACCCCAGCATAGCCCAGTACACATCCGGGATTTCGTCGTGGGATCACCGGTTGACCGTCCCGTCGGGCGCCAGTGGGCTTACCGTACACCTGTCCTCGGTCCTGGGCACTCCGCTCGAATCGGGGCCGCTTGTCTCCGTGACCATTGCCGCCGGCAATCGTCGCCTGAGCAAGCTGATTGACGGCGTCGCCGACGCCGACTACTACATACCGCTTCCGCCAGATTGGCCAAAGGGAAGGCAAGCCAAGCTGACCATTCGCAGCGAATTGTGGACCGGGGCAATACGTGTTCCGTACGTTCAGTGGTCGGGTTCCAATCTCGGAGCGTTTGGTCGCCGTATCGCGGTGGACCGGGTGTTTGCTCCGGCTCCCTGGAACAAGGTCTACTCGGACGGCCAGACGGCGGTTTGGAAAAACCCGGACGAGCTGAAACCGGCCTGGTTCACGCCGGACCTTCGCGCGCCTCTTGAACAGGCAAGCGGGGAATTACGCCTGACTTCCTTCGCGCCCAACCGCCAAGTCTGGAATGTGGGTGCCTCGTCGCACGGCGCGCTAATCATCTCGCAGATGTACGACCCAAACTGGCGGGCAGAACTCGACGGCAAGGCCGTCCCCGTCCAAGCCGTTGAAGTTGCGGGCGCGGCGGTGTTGACGGGCATCCCAGTGACACCCGGCCGCCACCAGGTGGTCCTTTCGTACGCGCCAGCCTCCTTTTACGCTGGACTTGGGATCACCGCTCTCAGCGCGCTCCTTGCGCTCATCCCTGTCGTTGCGAGCTGGCGAAAAAACGCGGGCGCCCACAAACGGCGCCCGCAGTACAGACCTTGGTTCATTCCGCGCTGAAACCAATTATTTTGTTGAGTCAGAAGGCCACGCTTCCAACGTCACTTTGACGTCCATCGGTTTGCCGTGGCGAAGGATGGACAAGGTGATCTCCGCCCCCACTCCTTCGTTTGTGACAAACGCGGTCAGCGCAGCGACGTCGTGGACTGGCTGGCCATTCACTGCGACAATGATGTCGCCGTCGCCCGCCGGGTGCTCCGGATCCTTCGACGAATCGCCGTGAATGCCCGCCTTGGCCGCAGGCCCGTTCGGTACCGTCGAGATCACCAGGATACCGCTCTGGACCGGCAGGTGGTACTGTTCGACCAGGGACGGGCGGATGTCCAGTGCGGAAATCCCAATCCAGGCGTGGTCCACCTTTTGCCCGTTCATCAGCTTCGGCAACAGTTGCACCAGCCGATCAATCGGAATGGCGAAGCCGATGCCGACGGAACCTTCCACCGGACTCTCGATGGCAGTATTGATACCCACCACGCGTCCGTACGCGTCCAGCAACGGACCACCCGAATTCCCCGGATTGAGCGCTGCGTCGGTCTGCACCAGGCCGCTCATCATGCGGCCGCTGTCGGTCTGCATGGACCGGTTCAGACCGCTGACAATGCCAGCCGAGACGCTGGCAGTGAGTTCAAACGGATTGCCAATCGCCACCACCAGGTCTCCTGGTTGCAGACTTTTCGCCGTTCCGAGCGGCAGCGGCGACACACCGGGGGGCGGCGAAATGCGAACAATCGCGAGGTCGTCCATCGGATCGTTCCCGACGACCGTACCCTTGTACGTCTTGTCCCCCACTGTCACGGACACCGTCTTCTGCCCGTTGACCACGTGGTTGTTGGTCGCAATGTCGCCGCGGTCATCGATGAAAAACCCTGTTCCAACGTCCTCTTCCGGCCCATTCTTGTTCGCCGGGTGCGTCACCGCAGTGATGGTAACGACGCTTGGACGGGCGCGGTTGTAAATCTGAGTGATGATGTTGCTGTTGAGCGCAGGCGGCAGCGATTGATTGCCTCCCTGCTGCGTCCCTGAAGGCATTGCCGTGTTGCCCGCGACTTCCTGATGATCTATCGTCACCGTCCGCGGCATGGCGAGACTCCCTGTGGCCAGCCCAAGTCCGTAGCAGACAGCCGCAACCACGGCAAAAGCCAGCCAGCGCTTCCGCCTTGACCGCTTCGGCGTCCCCCAGTCGTCAAAGTCATCCCAACGCTTGGTCATTCCCATTCCTCCTGTGCCCATCATATCAGGTTTTCTCACGCATGCCCACGGGAGGATTCGAACGACGGCAACACTTACGAGTCGGCGCCAACAGAGAGCTCCCGTACCAGGAACGACTGGATCTTTTCCAGGCGAAACACGCGGTGCCACGGTTGGCCATTTCGCGACAAGCCGTGGCTCTCGTTCGGAAAGCGCACGAATTCGACGGGCACGTTGCGGACGCGGAGCGCCATGTACAACTGCTCAGCCTGCTCAATCGGGCAGCGCAAGTCGTTTTCCGAGTGCAGAATGAGCACGTGTGCCTGAATGTTGCCAGCCGCCGCAATTGGCGACATCGCGAAGTACTTTTCCGGTTGTTCCCACGGCGCTGCCCCGAAATCGTGAAGGTCAACGAATCCCAGGTCACAGGTTCCGAACATGCTGTATTCGTTTACACAGGAACGCATCACGACGGCAGCTTTGTATCTATCCGTGTGGCCAATCGCCCAGGCGGCCATAAAGCCTCCATAGCTGCCGCCGGCAATCGCCACATTGTTCCGCGCCAACGGATAGCGCTCCATGGCCGCATCCACAAATGCCTCGAGGTCTGCAAAGTCCAGCTGTCCCCACTTGGCTCGAATTGCCGAGCAGAAGTTCTGGCCGTACCCCATGCTGCCGCGAGGATTCGAGTAGATAACTGCAATCCCGGATGCGGCCAACAGCTGGAACTCGAAGAAGAACGCTTCTGCGTACATCATCATGGGGCCGCCGTGCACCTGAACGACGGTTGGATACCCTTCGGCGGGCGGAGGCGTGGAAGGGAGCAGCGCCCATCCGTCCAGACTGAGCCCGTCCGGAGCTGTCCACGCGAACTTTTCCGGGATCAGAATCTCCACTTCGCGGAAAAACTCTTCATTCAGGCGCGTCAGCCGCCGCAGTTCGGAGCGAACTCCCCCGCTGCGCGGCACCTCCATCGCGTACAGGTTGCACGGATCCGTCGCCGTCGCCCGAACGAGGCTCGCCGCGGACGATTCCTGATTGAGAGAGTAGGCGAGAATGCAGTGATCACCCTGGGTCAACCACTCGCACTGGCCGCTCGCGGCGGAAATTCGGACCAGCTGGGTGGTTCCACGGTGAGACAGCAGGCTAAACACGTACTTGCCGTCGCTCGACCACGTCAGACCTGTGCGGTGCTTTGCTCGCGTGTCGCTGAGCGACACATCTCCAAACGCCTCGTCCAAATCGGCGGTCAGGCACCGTGCCGTCTCCTCGC
Organism: uncultured Alicyclobacillaceae bacterium; assembly: GCA_964645595.1. GTDB lineage: Bacteria > Bacillota > Bacilli > Alicyclobacillales > Alicyclobacillaceae > Alicyclobacillus_A. The sequence continues at coordinate 5,499 of CAZYAH010000134.1, forward strand.
GCACATCGTAGATCCACACAGCCGATTGCGTGTATCCCCCGTGTTCATAGTTGTTGCCGTAAAACGCGATATACCGCCCGTTCGGGGAAAAACTCGGCTGCTCGGCAACGCGCGGCTGGTTCGGCAACCGGTAAAGCTCGGCAACCGTTTTCGGCGCCACGACCTGGCCGGCCGACGGAACTTCCACGTCTACCATGTACAGGTAATGTTCCATCGTCAGGTCGGCATCTGGCTCCGCGTTGCTCGCAAAAACGATTCGCTTGCCATCGGGAGACCAGTCGAAGTCGCCGACGTCAAACGGCCCCTCCGTCAACCGGGCACAGGGAAACTTGGTTACAGAGGCTCCCTGTCCCGAGTCAAAGGCTTTCGCCCTCGGCGCCACCAGTGCCTCGACGTTAACAACGTACAAGTGATTGCGCTTGTCGCCAAAATAGCCGACGCCGTCGAGCCGATACCAGGTCCGGGTGATGACCTTTACGTCGGCTGTGTACCGTTCGCGCGGCGTCTTGTCGGCATCCTTCCGTGCAAGCGCCGCCTGCTCATCCGCTTCCCACTGCA
>CAZYAH010000135.1:0-6053 GCA_964645595.1 uncultured Alicyclobacillaceae bacterium
TGCTCCAATAGGCGGTCGGCCCGTCGGGAATGATGGGGCGCTCCTTGGGCTGGTTGCCCGCGTTGTCCGGAATTCGGGCGTGGTCCAGGTTGACGCCGATGCGCTCGATGGAGATGGCGCTGCGTCCCCCCGCCTCGCCAACGCATAACACAATGTCGGGCTGGACTGCAGCCAGCTCCGACTCCAGAACCTCTACGGCCTTGCCGAACACGGTCGGCAGTTGGCGGACAAAGATGTCTGCGCCTTCCACGGTCTCGTTCTGGAACCCCTTCACCGCTTCCCACGCGGCGTTGATTGTCTCGCCGCCAAAAGGTTCAAATCCGGTCATCAACACACGCTTCGCCACGTCGATTTCTCTCCCCTAACTATTGCGAAAACGCAATTGCATGAATGGCTCGCTGTTCTCCGTTTTCCATGGTAACATAGCCGCAAACGGCCCCGCGCTTGCGGGCGCGTCAAGTTCGACTCGTCATTGGACGGCCAATCTCGAAAGGAGCCGCGACGCGCTGTGGACCCTCGGCTGATTTCCTACCTGCATTGCTTCAACGTTACACAGGATTACTACGAGTGCCACGAATACGGTGAAAGTCTGTGGCTGGACAGCGGTCGCCCGATTGTCCTCAAGGGCCTCATTCAGGCAGCTGTGTGTCTGTACCACTTGCACAACGGCAACGTAAAGGGCGGCTGGAGAATGTGGCAGCGAGCTCGCCGGTACATTGCCGGCGAACGGCCGGTCTACCAGGGAATCGACCTCGACCAGTTGACGCAGGACATTGACGAAGTTTTTGCCCGCGTGCCGTCCGACTGGTACGACAAGATTGTCCCCGCTGCTTCCGTCGAACGACTCGGACTCCCAACGGTTCGGATCAAGATTGTGGATCCACACCTTGAACAAGTTGTCGCTGGTTGGACACCCGAACCCCTGGAACACGACCGTTGACCGCTGTGAAACCCTGTGCCTATGAGGACACAGCCTTGTGCGCACCTTTGGCAGCCTCTGCGCTGACAGTCTTGGCCGGTTGGCTCCTGCGCGAGAAAAACGCGAACCCAGCCGTCAGCAGCAGCAACACTCCGGTGAGAAGAAACACGCTGTGTGCGCTGAACATCCCGCCCACCAGGCCGCCGACCAAGGGGCCGAGCATGGTGCCGAGCTGGTTCGCTGTCTGGTTCAAGCCAAACGCTCTACCGCGAAATTCAGCGGACGTCGCCTGCACCACCAACCCGTTCAATGCCGGAAACACCGCACAGAAAAATGCGCCGTACACAAAACGGACAATCGAAAATCCCCAGATTTCGTGAAACGGAATCTGCGCCAGATTGCCGAGCCCGCCGCCAATCAGGCCGATGAGTAGTACGGTTCGAAAGCCAATTTTATCGGCCAGCTTGCCCCAGCGGGGCGCGAACAGGATGCTCGCGATTCCCGCCAGCGAAAACACCATTCCGGCCAACAGGCTCGCATTGCCCACGGATCCGCCAATTTCAGCGATGTAAAGCGGGAGGACGGGTTCAATCGTCATGATGGAAAAGGCAGTCAGGCACGTCAGGAGCAACGTGATCGACAGGAGGCGGTTGGAGGCGGCCGATTTCAGCGCGCCCACAACCGACGTGCGCGTCTTGCTCGGGACGAACCGGTCTTCGCGAACCCAGATCAAAACGAGAATAGCTGCGATAAACGTCAGAACGCCCGCGCTGGCGAATGCCACTCGGTTCGAGAAGAAGTGCGACAACCCGCCGCCCACCAGCGGGCCGAGAATGCTCCCTGTCGAACTGGCGGTCGAAAGTACGGCCAGCGAATAACCGACGCGGTCCTCCGGCGAGTTCGTCGCGACGAGCGCGATGGCCCCGGGGATATAGCCGGCCAGCAAACCCTGGAACGCCCGCACCGCCAACAATTCGTACGGATTCTGGACGATTGCGACGAGCAGGTAGGACGCACAAAGCCCAAACCCCGCGCGCAGGATCATCGGCTTGCGTCCGTACTTGTCCGCCAATGAGCCCCAATACGGCGCCATCAGGGCGCTGAAAAAGAAGGAGATGCTGAAGAGCAGGCCAGACCACAGTTCCACGTGCGCTCGTACGCCCATGTCGAGCAGAAAGAGCGGCAGGAAGGGGACGACCATGGAGAAACTTGCGGCAGTGATGAAGACTCCAATCCAAAGCACAAACAGGTTTCTGCGCCACGTCGGCTGCACTGTGCATCCCCCGATTCTCATGTCTTCCACGATTTTACGCTCTTTCGAGTCTCGAAGGAATGTGCAAATTTGCGCGAAAACCGTCAAAATTCGTCGAAAACGGCCGTTTCGGGAGCCGTGGTAGCCATATCGTTCATTCCCGCGCAGGATACCACCCGTCCGTATTCCGGTGTATACTGTACATCAGTGCAACATGGAGCATGAGACTGACAACGGCGAGAAGGTGTTTGCTTTGAAAGTGCGCAAAGCGGTAATTCCGGCGGCCGGATTCGGCACTCGCATGCTTCCGGCGACCAAGGCCGTTCCCAAGGAAATGCTGCCCATTCTCAACAAGCCGTGCATCCAATACATCGTCGAAGAAGCGGTCTACGCGGGAATTGAAGAAATCCTCATCATCACGGGACGGACCAAAAAGGCGATTGAAGACCACTTCGACCGCTCCCCCGAACTCGAGTTCCACCTGCAACAGAGCCGCAAGGACTCAATGCTGACGGAAGTCAAGGCCATTTCAGACCTCGTGAATATTCACTATGTCCGCCAGAAGAGCCCGCTCGGCCTTGGCCACGCCATACTCTGCGCCAAGTCGTTTGTCGGCGACGAACCGTTCGCAGTACTGCTCGGAGACGACATCATCCAATCCACCACCCCGGTGACTCAACAACTGATGGAACAGTACACAGATGCGACCAAAGTTCTCGTCGGCGTACAACAGGTCCCGGATGCGGATGTCTCCAAATACGGGATTGTGGAACCGGCATCCATCAACTCTACGGGCACGCTGGAGATCCGCAATATCGTGGAGAAGCCGAATCCAGCGAACGCGCCGTCGACACTCGCCGTGTTAGGCCGATACATACTCCCGCCGGAAATCTTTGACGCACTTGAGCAAACACCGCTTGGACACGGCGGCGAGCTCCAGCTGACCGATGCCATTCAAAAATTCGCGCCGAGCGGAAAATTGCAGGCGTACCAATTTGAGGGCACGCGACACGACATCGGGAACCTGAAAGGATGGCTCCGAGCAAATATTTCGTTTGCCATGGCGGATCCACAACTGGCCAGTGACCTCATCGACCAGTTGTCTCAAGACGAACGGGTGATTGACGCGCTTCAGTCCCGACTCGGGAGTCACTGATTCCGCACCACCGCCGGGCGACTCGTCCTCTTGTTACCGTGTTGTGTTCTGCAATCAAACAACAACAAGGACTTCCTGTCCTTCCGCGGTCCACGCGAAGCAGGAAGTCCTTTTTCGTCCGCAATACCAATTGCACAAGATGTCAGACAGTCCGTCCCAATCTCAAACCGTCACCGATCGACGCTGTCAGACCGGTTTCATCGCCTCGAACGGTTGCTTGCAGTCCTCGCAGTAAAATACAGAGCGGCAGGCGGTAGGCCCGAACAGATTCTCCAGCCGTGTGTTTTCCGAACCACAGAACGGACAGGGTGCCTTCAAGGCGCTCATGTTCGCCAAGGAGCACACCGGCGGCGCAATGCCAAACTCCCGCAGCTTCTGCTTGCCCCGGTCATTGATGCGGTCGGTGGTCCAGGTCGTCTCGAAGCTGAACTCCACCGCGACTTCCTCCACTCCGGGCACGGCGCGCAACTGGTCCTCGACATTCTTGCGGATCAGTCCGAGCGCCGGGCAGCCCACAAATGTGGGCGTCAACTTGACCGTCACCTGCCCGCCCGTGCAGCGCACCTCTTGCACCATGCCGAGGTCCACCACACTCAGTGCGGGAATTTCCGGGTCCGACACCTGGGTGAGCGCCTCTCGCACCGCCCGCTCCAGTTCCACGTCAAACTCTGCCAGTCCTCGTTCTGCAGCGGCCATATCCACTCTCCTCCCTTGCTCCCGTCTCATCACCAAGCCGCCGCTTTGTCGATGTTGTGAACTTCGGCCATGGTTGCAAGCAGCGTCCGCAACGACTCGGTGTGGTGCGCCCGATCCGCTGCCCCCGCCGACGCCCTGTCCGGCAGCGCAACCCCAGTGCCCGCCAGTACAGCCTCAATTCGCTGCTGCCAAGCTTGCTTCAAGTCGGCCGCCGTCGTCGGAAGAATGCCGAAGGACACCAACTCTCCTGCACGGGGGCCGAGGTCGAACAGTCCGTCCACGTCGTCCCACAGCTGCTCAATTGCGCGGAGCATCCGCTCCCCGGCCTCGCCGCCTGCCTTCAGCAGGCGCTGAAACCACAGCTCGTGGTGAATTTGATGGTAGTACTCCTCGCGCCGGATCTTCATCGCCCCCTGGCGCAGCGGCACGTACGAAGACTGCTCCAGCGCCCGCAGGCGAACGTCTTCAAACACGTCGTAGAAGTAGTGGCGCACAATGGTGTGTGCCCAGTCCCCGTTTTCCCGCTCGAGCAGCACCGCGTTCCGCCGCTCCTCCACGGCGCGGTCGAACGCAAGTTGATCTGGGCTTCCTTCCCCCAATTCGGATAGCAGGCCGTAGTAGAACGTCGCGTGTCCGACTTCGTCCTGGGATATGGAACTAAACGCGACGTCCTCTTCAATCTCCGGCGCCAGGCCCAGCCATTCGGAAGCCCGGTGGCCAATCACGAGGTCGTCGTCAGCCAGCTGGTAGAGCAAGTCTTTCAAAGCCCTGCTATACGCCTCGTCCGCGAGGGCTGCCTCCGCGTTAAACCTCTCCCAACTCATCATCGGTCGTTCCCTTCCAGGTCTTTTACGATGTCTTCGATGTAGAGCGCCTTTTGCTTGAACGCCTTCCAGCGGCGGGCGTTGTCCGAATACCCGTCTACTCGGCGGTAGTCCTTGTCAAATTCGTCCGCGAAGAAATCCGGCTCGTCGTACGACGTGGCGTGGATGCACGATTTCTTCACGACCCAGATGTTGACTGCCTTGTCCCGCCGCAAAAAGTTCTGTCGAGCCAACTGCAACGCGATGTCCGGCGATGCGGCGAGGACACTGCCCACGTGCTGGTGGTGCTCAAGATGGTCGTACTGGACAAAAACCTCATAGGGATCATAGAGTCCGTCTGCTTCCTTTAGCCGCATACTCACTGCCTCCTCAGACTCCGACGGCGACTTCTGCCGACCGCCGCATGGCCTCGCGCACCCACGCCTGCTCTTCGTGCGCCCGTCGGCGCAAGTTTACCCGCTCCTGGGACTTCGGCCCCGAGTTGTCGCGCACCATCGCGGAGAACTTCTGCCAGTCTGGTTCCGTGTACACCCATTTGCCTGCCGCATCGTCGTAGCGCAGCTTGGGATCTGGAATCGTCAGGCCCAGCGACCGGATCCGCGGGACGTAGCGCGACAGGAATTTTTGCCGGAGTTCTTCGTTCGTCTTCTGGCGGATGCGGTATTCCATCATGCGCCGCGCAGACTCGGAGATCTCCGGGGGACCAAAGAAGAAGAGCAGTGAATCCCACCACCGGTTGAGCGCGTCCTGCAACATCTGCCGCTGGGCTGGCGTACCTTCCGCGAGCGACAGGACGATGGACTCGCCGTGCTGCATGTGGAAACTCTCCTCGGCGCAGATGCGCTTTAATACTCGGCCGTACGGAGCGTACGACGTGTCGAGGAGCGCCGCCTGCGAGATGATGGCTGCGCCGTCCACCAGCCAACCGATGATGCCTGCGTCCGCCCACGTCGGCGCCGGCATGTGGAACACGTTGTGAAATTTCGTCCGGCCCGTAAAGATGTCCGAAATCAGTTGCTCGCGCGTAATCCCAAGCGGCGCCCCGAGTTCCTCCGCCACCCGCAGCAGGAGTTGCCCGTGACCCATTTCGTCCTGAACTTTCGACATGATGCCCAGTTTCCGACGCAACGTCGGGGCCTTCGGAACCCACTCCTTTTCCGGAAACGCGCCCATGATCTCGCTGACGCCGTGCATCTGGATGAACTT